>NZ_JAPEHY010000069.1:0-4910 GCF_028823715.1 Shewanella sp. K8 | reverse complement strand
CGATAAAACCTCGGCCTTGGCCGGACGCTTTAGCCGGGTGCGGCAAGAGGCGGTAGACATGTTGGTGCCTAAGGCCAAGCAGGTGCAGCTTGCCAAAGTAGTGATTAAAACCGAGGCCGAGCTCGATACCTGGCTTATGCAGGTACGCGCAGACGTGATGGCGGCGCTCAATGAAAATCGCCCCGTGTCGTTGAAATAGTGCCGATAAAGCGCCGTTAAACATTGCCCGTATAAAGAGGCCTGATAACGAGCGAACAGCCGCGTTAACATAAGCCTTGCCCCCTGGGGCAAGGCTCATTGGATCAAAGAGAATTCCCTATGCGTCAAGCCCTGGATAAAACCCTAAGAAGCCATCTTGAAAAAGCCGTCGTCAACGCCCGTGAACTCACTGAAATTGCCGCATCCGAGGCCTTAAGCCGCTTGGGCGTAAGCCAGGCAGAGGCGCCATCGTACCTTAAGGACGATGAGCGAGCGCTGCGTAATCGCCTGCGCGCCCACGCCCGCCAGCTGGGTGACAAGCTTTACAGCAATGGCAAGCAAGACATAGCGCACCTTAGCGCCGAAATGGCCTACGAGCATTGGCATCGCATGTTGTTTGCCCGCTTTTTAGAGCAAAACCAGCTACTTATGTACGATGCTTACACCGCCGTCACCCTGACCGAATGCCAGGAGCTTGCCGCCGATGAAGGCTGTAAGGACGGCTGGCAGCTCGCCGGCCTGCTGGCCCAGCGCATGTTGCCGCAAATCTTCCAGAGCGACTCGCCGGTGCTGGCGCTGCCACTGGCCATCGACCGGGTGCGAGAACTCGAAGACCTTATTCTCACCCTGCCAACGGCGGTATTCGAGGCCCAGGACAGCCTCGGCTGGTGTTATCAGTTTTGGCAAAGCAAGCGAAAAGACGAGGTCAATGCCGCCGGTGTGCCCATTGGCGCCGATGAGCTAAGCCCGGTTACCCAGCTCTTTACCGAGCCATACATGGTGAGCTTTTTGCTCGATAACAGCCTAGGTGCCTGGTGGGCTAAAAAGCGCTTAACCGATGCCGACCTTCGCAGTGCCAGCGACGAGGCCACCTTACGCCGCGCTGCTGCCATTGACGGCGTACCGCTTGAGTACCTGCGCTTTGTTAAAACCGAAGATGGGCAAGGGGAGCTGTGGCAAGCGGCGGGTGGCTGGTTTGAGGCCTGGCCTGAGGATATCGCCGCGCTTAAAACCCTCGACCCTTGCTGTGGCTCGGGCCACTTTTTGGTGGCGCTGTTGTTAATGTTGGTGCCGATGCGTATGGCGCTTGAAGGCATAGATGCCAACACCGCCATCGACCGGGTGCTTAAGCAAAACCTCCATGGTTTGGAGCTCGATAGTCGCTGCGTCGAAATCGCCGCCTTTGCCCTGGCGCTGGAGGCCTGGCGTTACCCTAACGCCGGTGGTTATCGCAGCTTGCCGGCTCTTAATTTGGCCTGCTCTGGCCTCGATGTCAGTGCCCTTGGCAGCGAATGGCAGGCGCTGGCCAAGCAGCGCCCAGAGATAAGCGATGCCTTAAGCTGGTTTGCCCGCACCTTTAAAGACGCGCCTGTGCTCGGTAGCCTGATTGATGTCAATACCGCCAGCCTTTATAACGAAAAGCATCAAGGAAAGTCAGAGGGAGAACCTGCGCCCTGGCAAGTGTTGCTGGATGCGCAGGCCGGTATGCAAAACCTGGGTGACGAAGCGCAAACCGCCCAGGTCACCGCCCAGGGCCTGGCGATGGCGGCTAAGCTGCTGGCAGATAAATACACCCTGGTGGCCACCAATGTGCCGTATCTTGCCCGAGGTAAGCAGTGCGACACCCTAAAAGATTTCTGTGAAAACTATTACCCGGAAGCCAAGCCCGATTTAGCGACCGTGTTTCTCGAGCGTTGCCTCGATTTCAGCCCCAAAGGTGGCAGCTCGACCATAGTGCTGCCACAAAACTGGCTGTTTCTCACCAGCTACAAAAAGTTCCGCGAGAAGCTACTCACCCAAGACACCTGGAACCTGGTGGCGCGCCTGGGGCCAAGAGCCTTTGAAACCATCTCCGGCGAGGTGGTGCAAGCCATTCTAATCACCCTCAGCAAGGGCGCAGCCGCCCAAGGTGCCTTGCTCCATGGCCTGGATGTCTCCGCCCCCAAAACGGCAGCCGACAAAGCCGAGCAACTGCTGATTGAGCCGCTGAAGAGCGTAGAGCAAGCCAAGCAGTTGGAGAATCCGGATGCAAGAGTAGTAGTTAATCAATCAACATCTTCTGATTTTTTAACTAAGTTTGCCAATGGAGTTCATGGTTTTGGAAGTAAAGATTCACCACGATACTTTCAGCAAATATGGGAGCAATTTGGTCCAAATAACGATTGGCAGCTTATGTCAACAACGGTTGATAAGTGTCAAATGTTTGCAGGTCGACAACAACTTGTTTTTTGGCAACAGGGCAAGGGAATTTTGGCTGAGTTAGCTAAGAAAGGTCTTGCTATACCCGCAGGAGAAATGGCGTGGGGCAAAAAAGGGGTAGCAGTGAGTCAAATGGGGGCTCTGCCTGCGACAATTCATACCGGTGAGATATTTGATAAAAATGTTGCAATTGTGCTCCCTAAGTCCGAACAACATCTGCCTGCAATTTGGGCTTATTGCTCATCTCCTGAATATAACAGAGAGATTCGTCAAATAGATCAGTCATTGAAAGTGACTAATACAACGTTAGTTAAAGTTCCTTTTGATCTAGGATTTTGGCAAAAGGTTGCCGAAGAAAAATACTCCAACGGCCTTCCCAAACCTTACAGCAATGATCCCACCCAGTGGATTTTCCATGGCCACCCTTGTGGTTCGGTGGTGTGGGATGAAGACAAAAAGTGGACTGCGGTTGCCGAGAAGCGCACCGACGATACCGTGCTGCAGGTAGCGGTAGCGCGGCTGCTGGGTTACCGCTGGCCGGCGGAACTTGATGACAAGATGGAGCTCGCCGATGAGATGCTGACCTGGCTCTCCAAGTGCGACGAATTATTAAAACTGCAAGATGACGATGGCATCGTCTGTTTGCCGGCTATTCGCGGCGAAAAGGCGGCAGCCAATCGCTTAGAAGCCATGCTGCAGGCCGCCTACGAGGAGGATTGGTCCGCCAAGGTGCTCACCAATCTGCTTGCCAGTGTCGGCAGCAAGAGCCTGGAGACCTGGCTTAGGGATAAGTTTTTTGAGCAGCACTGCAAGCTCTTCCAGCATCGCCCCTTTATTTGGCAGATTTGGGATGGCCTCAGCGACGGCTTCTCGGTGCTGGTGAACTACCATAAGCTCGACTACAAAGGCCTGGAGCGGCTGATTTACACCTACCTTGGTGAGTGGATCCGCACCCAGGAGCATGGCGTAAAAGAGGGCATTGATGGCGCCGACAGCCGTTTGATGGCTGCCAAAAACCTAAAAGACACCCTCGAAGCCATTCTCAAGGGCGAGGCCATTAGTGGAAAAAGCGGTTTGGATATTTTTGTGCGCTGGAAACCGCTGCACGAGCAGCCAATCGGCTGGCACCCTGACCTAAACGACGGCGTGCGCCTCAATATCCGCCCCTTTATGCAAGCGCCAGACATAGGCAAGAAAGGCGCCGGTATCTTGCGCGCCAAGCCCAATATCAACTGGAATAAAGACCGCGGCACCGACGTGGCCTCCGCCCCCTGGTATCACTTAGGCCCAGAGTACGGCGAAAAAGAAGGCGCCCGCATCAACGACCACCACTTAAGCCTGGCCGAAAAACAAGCGGCGCGGGATGCAGTCAAAGGGAAGTAATGAATGCAAGTTATCGATAAGTTGGTGGAGCAGCTGCGCAAAAGCGCGGCCTATAACCCGGCGGTGCAGGTGGCACCGGCCGCCGTGCTGTGGACCGATGAAGCGTGCCAGTGGCAAAGTGCCATGCCCTTGATTAAAGAGTTCCTGCCAGAGCTGCTGGAGCTGGGCGACTATAACAGCGACGAGCGCACCGGCCCCGCTATTTGGCTTAAGTGCGTAATAGCCGGTGTGCTGGAAGAGGTGCAAATTCCCAAGGGGCGTACGCCCATCATCTATTTGCCTGGGGTGGGGCGTAAGGCGCTGCGTGCCATTGAAGAGTGCCCGGATGCGTTAAGACCTTTGGCCGAACTGCAATACCGTGGCAGCTGGTGGGCGTATAACACCGCCGGACGCGACTGGAGTGTAGCGGCGTTTTTAACCAATCCCAAAGTCGGACTAGAGCTCGATGTGGCCAAAGATACCCGCACCCAGGAGGTAATACCTCAGGTACTGCGCGATTTGTTGGAAGCCCGGGTTGAAACCTTAACCGGCAGGCGCTTGGAGGCGAAAGACTTTCAAGAATTGGTGTTTCACGACCCCATTAAAGACTTGCTCGGGTGGCTTAATCATCCCAGCCAGAAACGTGCCCAGTGGGATGAGAATAAGTGGCAACTCTTTTGCCAAACCTGTGAGGGCGAGTTTGGCCTACAACCCAGTGAGCATAACCACCAGCAGATGCTGGTAGCTATGCTGAATGCCGAGGGCCACTGGGCCGAGGTGTGGCAACGCTTTGAAGACTCTGCCCACAATTTACATGCCCTGGTGAGCGCCATCGCCACCATTACTCCAATGGATTTGGCAGCGGATTTAAGCCATTACCCCATTGAGAACGCCCGTGAAGAGCAAGCGTTGATGAAAGCGCTTGGCTCCCTGGGGCAGGGTGATCTTAGCCAAGTAAGGGGCAAACTGGCTGCGCTCTATAAGGAGCATAAGGTACGTGAAAGCTGGCTTTGGTATCGACTAGGGCAAGCCAGCTACCTGGAAATCTTAGCCGAGCTTGCCAAGGTGGCCAAGCTCACGACTCAGGTGTTTAGCCATCAGTCCCCTGATGAAATGGCTGAGCTTTATCGGGAAACCTATTGGCAGGCCGT
>NZ_JAPEHY010000068.1:0-5744 GCF_028823715.1 Shewanella sp. K8 | reverse complement strand
TGCTGTGTTGTGCTTCTTGCAAAGGACTAGGGCCATTTGCTGCGAACCACGCCTTACATCCAGGCCCGTAAGCCGACGCAGAGCACACATGGGACTTGTTTGCACCTTCCTTAGGCCACGGCCAGCGCCAGCGAGATCATCTGGTTAAATGACAGCTGGCGCTCTTCGGCACTGGTTTCTTCACCTGTGAGGCAGTGATCCGATACGGTCAGAATCGCCAAGGCCTCGATGCCGAACTGCTGCGCCAGGCCGTAGAGGCCGGCCACTTCCATATCTATCCCCAGAATGCCGAAGCGCTCCAGCGCCGGGATCAGATCTTCATCCGGGTCGTAGTAGAGATCGCCGCTGAACACATTGCCCACTCTGACACTCAGCCCCTGGGCCTTGGCCTGTTCCCAGGCCTTGAGCAGCAGCGGGAAGCTGGCCGAAGTCGGCATATGATAACCTGCGCTGCGCTTGGCGTTGGTGACTGAATCTGTCCCTGCCGCCTGAGCCAGGATCACATCACGCATCTGCACCTGACGCTGGGTCGCCCCCAAGCTGCCCACCCGAATGATGCGCTCAACCCCGAAGTCGTTGATCAGCTCATGACCATAGAGCACCATGGAGGGTATCCCCATGCCGTGGCCCATTACGGAAACCGGCTTACCCTGCCAGCTGCCGGTATAACCCAGCATATTGCGCACCGAAGTCACCTCGCGGGCATCCTCGAGAAAGTGCTCGGCAATGTATTTGGCCCGCAAAGGATCGCCGGGCATGATAACTGTCTTGGCAAAATCGCCTTTGGCGGCGTTGATATGTGCTGTCATAAGCTGTTCCTCGGATAAAAACTGACCCGAGTCTACCGGCGGTGCCAAAAAAGCCTTGAGGACAAAAGTCCGCTTGCGGGGATTTGTTTACCAAAATGCCACATTCCTCTCACTCACTACACATTAGCGCCAATTTGTTTCAAAGCGAGACGCGTGATCTCGGTTCCAGTTGTTTGCTTAACCTGCTCCGCCTCAAAAAGACAACGATGTCATTTGCTGAAAATCTTTGAAAATCGCACCATTAACAACAGATGTAACAGGCACAGCGCCACATATTTTTTGGGTTCTGTGTATCTCAGGGCCCATTCAGGGCCTCTTCATTTGGACCCGCATCATGATTATCCACGCTCCGGCTGTTAGCCGACTGTTTGCCACCCGACTGCAAGATACCGATCCCATGTGGCAGATCTCCCAGGAATGCCAGGCAGGCCAGTTGCTCTCCTGCTTACTGGCCACTGCGGCTACTTCGCTGTTTTTCATGTTGCTTTACCTGTGGCTGTTCAAGAGTGATGCCGCTGTCGTCATCAATCTGTTGGGGCTGGCGGCCCATGTGGCGATTGTGGCCGATCTCTGGTTTTACGGTAATTTGCGCCGCAGCCAGTGGCTGACAGTGCTGGTTCCCACCTGCATTGCCCTGGCGATGAGCCTACTGCTCGGCACTCAACATCAAATCACCCTCTATCTGCTGCTATCGCCCATATTGGCATTTCTACTATTGGGTCGCAGCCGAGGATTGCTGTTAAGCCTGGGATTGGCCTCTTGTATCTGGCTGATGCTGACGCTGAACCAAAATCTGTGGCAAGGGGCCGATAGCTTGGCGGGTCTTGGTGTAGTGAACTTCTTTGCTGCCTATACCATGGCCGTTGGTATAGGTTATACCGGCGAGCGGATCCGTCACCGCAGCTTCAAGCGGCTGGAAAAACTGGCCAATACCGACCCGCTCACCGGAGCCATGAACCGTCGCCGCTTCTTCGAAAACTGGCGCCGCGCCAAGGCCGAAGCCAATAGAGGATTGAGCGAATTTGCCTTTTTGCTGCTCGATATTGACTACTTCAAGGCCACCAATGACAGCTACGGCCACGACTGTGGTGATGCCGTACTGCAACAACTGGTGCAGCTGCTGGAAGACAGGCTCAGGCCCTATGATCTGCTTGGCCGCTTGGGCGGCGAGGAGTTTGGTTTGCTGCTGCGGGGAGTTTCGGCCGCCGATGCCGAGCGTAAGGCCGAGGAGATACGTGCCAAAGTTGCCGAGCACAACTTCGGTAACGAACAGGTGCCCCATCTACCCATCACGGTCAGCATAGGCATAGTCCATATGCCAAGGCGCCACGGCAGGAGTATCGAAAGCCTTTATAAACAGGCCGATATGCAGCTTTACCACGCAAAACGTGCCGGCCGGAACCGGGTGGTGCTGGCCGAAAAGTTTTTCGAGCCGGCTTAAGCCCAATTCACAGCCATTGCTGGCGACGCCAGAGCTGCTTCAGCCCCTTGTGATTGCTGCGCACCAACTTCCAACGTTCACAGGCATTGAAACGGGTATAGTCGGCAATGGCCCTGACGAGTTCGGCCAGTAACACATCATCCAAAGGCCGATTGGCATACTCAGGCTCCAACACCAGGTTTTGCAACAGCAGGCATTGGCGCGGCCGGTCGGCCTTGACATCGACCCGGCCGATAAACTGCTGGCGCCAGAGGATGGCCAGGCTGTAGTAGCCGTAGATTCGCTTTTCCTGCGGCAGGTACACTTCCAGTTGATAGTCAAAGCCAAACCATTGCTTTAAGCGGTTACGTTGAATAACCAGGTTATCGAAGGGATTAAGCAGCCAGACCCGCTCCGGGATCATGGGCGCCGCACTCAGCTCTGCCGGGCAGAAATACTGCTGACCATCGACCTTGAACCGCTGCAGCTCGCCGGCCTCCAGCCCCTGGGCCAACACCCGCTTGATAACCGGCCGCATGCCTTTACGCAGATAGGCAAACTGGGCCTCTGAGCCAAAACCGTTGGCATTGAGAAAGCGGTTCACCAGATACCGGCCAAACTCATCATCGTCAGGCAGCCGGGTATCTATGCCCGGCGGCAGCACCCGCTCGGCCAAATCATAAACCTTTTGAAACCGCTCGCGCCGCACCACCATTAACTCGCCGCGCATAAACAGCTGTTCCAGCGCCTTCTTGGCCGGTTTCCAGTCCCACCAACTGCCACGCTGATCACTTGGGTGTTCAAAATCACTCGCCTTGAGCGGCCCCTCGGCGCGCACTCTGGCAAGCACTTCCCGCATCAAGGGCTCATCCGGTTCAAACCAGTGTTTATCCCCCTGACTCAGTTGCCGTTTGCGTTGCAGGCTGTACCTGTAGTCACTCATGGGCAGATAGGCCGCGGCGTGAGCCCAGTACTCGAACACCTCTTTATCGGCAATAGCCTGTTGCAGCTGCTCGGGGTGATAACCGGGCAACCGATTGTGCAGCACATGGTGATGGGCACGCTCGACCACATTAATGGAATCTATCTGCACATAGCCCAGCTGACGGATCACGGCCGCCGCCGAGTTCGCCGGTTGCAACAAGCCCTGGCGCTGCAGGTTGAGCCTGAGCCATTCATCGATGGTCAATGGTCCATACAAGGGTGTATCCATGGTGCCCGGCTCCCGATAGCCTTGGTTTAGCGTGACGCTATGATGACAGCTCAATGCCGCTGCCAATACGAGTAATCAGTTTGCCCTTTTCATGGCTTTCGACGCAAATTTGCACTTCAGTTCACAAAAAAAACGGTTTTGTTCATGGCCGGAGTTGAATGGAAAACCGGATTATGCGCATATAGCTGCAACCTTTATTAGAATCGACAATAACCAAGGTACATTATGAGCTCACCTTCCTCTGCACGCTGGCCGCGGCAGATCCCCTTTATCATTGCCAGTGAAGCCTGCGAGCGCTTCAGTTTTTACGGCATGCGCAATATTCTGACTCCCTTCCTGATGACGGCTCTGCTGCTGTCTGTGCCGGAAGAACTGCGTCAGGGCGAAGCCAAAGATGTGTTCCACTCCTTTGTGATCGGGGTGTATTTCTTCCCTCTCCTGGGGGGCTGGCTGGCCGACCGTTTCTTCGGTAAATACCACACCATTTTGTGGCTCAGCATAGTCTATGTGATTGGCCATGCCTTCCTGGCGATTTTCGAAACCAGCAAAACCGGCTTCTACTCGGGCCTGTTTCTGATAGCCCTGGGATCGGGCGGCATCAAGCCGCTGGTATCCTCTTTCATGGGCGATCAGTTCGATCAGAGCAATAAGTCGTTGGCGCAAAAAGCCTTCGACATGTTCTATTTCACCATCAACTTCGGCTCCTTCTTCGCCTCGCTGTCGATGCCGCTGCTGCTGAAATTCTTTGGCCCTTCAGTGGCCTTCGGTATCCCGGGGGTATTGATGTTTATCGCCACGGTATTTTTCTGGGGCGGCCGTAAACGTTATGTCCACCAGCAACCCGAGCCCAAAGATCCACACGGCTTCCTGCCAGTGCTCAAGAGCGCCATCTTCACTCCGGTGCCCGGCAAGGCCAATACAGGTTTGCTGCTGAGTGTCATAGGCATACTGCTGGCGCTGTTTTCCCTCACCCAATACAACAGCCTGGGAGTGGTGACCGCCTTGTGTCTGGCAATGGTGCTCTTGATGGGCTTTGTCGGCATAGGCGCCTCCATGCAACTGGAGCGGGCCCGCAATCAACACCCGCTCGAGGCAGTGGACGGTGTGCGCGCCGTGTTCCGCATCTTAATCCTGTTTGCTCTGGTCACCCCCTTCTGGTCGCTGTTCGATCAAAAGGCTTCCACCTGGATTTTACAGGCCAACGACATGGTCAAGCCGGACTGGTTTGAGCCGGCCATGATGCAAGCGCTTAACCCACTGCTGGTTATGCTACTGATCCCCTTCAACAACTTTGTGCTCTACCCCATGCTGGAGCGCAGCGGCGTGCGCCTCAATGCCCTGCGTAAAATGGGCGCAGGTATCGCCTTCTCCGGCCTTTCCTGGATAGTGATAGGCAGCATTCAGCTGATGATGGACGGCGGCACCCCCATGTCCATCACCTGGCAAGTACTGCCTTATGCGCTGCTGACTTTCGGTGAAGTACTGGTTTCTGCCACCGGATTGGAGTTTGCCTACAGCCAGGCTCCCAAGTCGATGAAAGGCAGCATCATGAGCTTCTGGACCCTCTCGGTCACTGTGGGTAACCTCTGGGTGCTATTGGCTAACGCCAGCGTCAAGAGCGATGCCGTGACCAATCAGATTGCCGAAACCGGCCTGAGTGTCACCGCCTTCCAGATGTTCTTCTTCGCCGGCTTCGCGCTACTGGCCGCCTTGGTGTTTGCGCTCTACGCCCGCTCTTACACCATGCAGGATCATTATCGGGCAGTGGAACCGCAACAGGCTTAAGGCGTTTGCCGCCAACCTGAGCGGCAAAACCTCCTTGATTTAAAGTCCCCAAAGACCCAACGTGAGTTGGGTCTTTTTCATTGCTGATGAAAAAACCGGCGGAAACCAAGTTATTCCCTCCCCCGATAGCGGCGCCGCCAAGAACAACTTTTTACACAGACAATCCTGTGCCTGGGAAATAGGCGTACATCTGCAGCTAAATACGACACCGTTGGAGGAAGAATTGCACCGACTTCCCCTCGGTGTCGCCGAAAGCCGTTGGCGCAAATAACGTGGCTGAGGGCGAATGCTCGCCGGTGGCGAGTGTGCTTATGAGCGCGAGCCAAGGAAGGCGAGCTGGCCTTTATCCATGGAAGGATTTGGATGCCGAAGCAGCGACAGTCGAATCAGGGATGAGCGTCTGAAGCGGCAGTGATTTTCGCCATTAGGCCGAGGGGCTTTCGACACCGTGCGGGGCGGCAGGGGAGATCCAAGAGGGGATTGCTGTTGATCCCCGCTTGGTCGGGTGTGGGGCGAA
>NZ_JAPEHY010000067.1:0-5991 GCF_028823715.1 Shewanella sp. K8 | reverse complement strand
ACCATCCTGTTACTTGAACTACGGTGGATTTTACAACCAGGTGATGCAAGAGAAGTCTATAACAAGATAAAAGTAACATCTGCAAAGGTAGATCAACTTTCTAGAAAAATTAACTTTGTTAAAAAGAATTTTTCTGAAATCGTTTCACGTGCATTTGGTGAATCAATTGATGTATCCAAAGAAAATGACTGGTGTGTTAAAGGAGTAGTTGTAGTACAGGGCTTTGGCGGAACAGTTTCTCATGATGAAGACATTCCGGTAGTTACGATGGATATTCTTTGTAAAGGATTACGAAAGTTTAATAAACTTGATAGTTTATATCTTTGGATTAAACAATTATCTTGGCTTCCTGTTCAAGGTATACACTTCGATGTAGAAAATGTAATAGAAGACAATGAGTTAGTAAAAGTCTCTAGACTCGCAGCTAGAACACTTGTTAACCAACTTGAGTTTACTTCAAGTCTACAAAAAAACATCGCTGAAAATAGCACAACATAACAAAACGTTTAAGACAGATTCCCAACGCTTGGCATTTTCAGTGAGAGAATATGGACACCCAACGTTAATGGCGCGGAAGTTAGCCTCCGACTATGCTTTGTTTAAGCATTTAACAAGGAGGTTATTATGCCGCGCCCTCGCCGAACTCAAATTAGCCTTGAAGATACGCCTTACTACCATTGTTGCAGCCGCGTGGTACGGCGTGCCTTCTTGTGTGGTGATGATGCCTACTCGAGCAAGAATTATATCCACCGCCGTGGTTGGGTGGAATCGTTATTGTTTGAGCTGGAAGCCGTTTTGGCCATTGATGTGGCGGCATTCGCCATCATGAGTAATCATCTGCATCTGGTGTTGCATATTGATATAGAGACAGCAAACCGATGGACAGACAGAGAAGTGCTTTGTAGCGCTCAAATCCGCTACCGGTGCTTGAACGCAGACCGAAAGAAGATTAAGTTATTGTTTTACAGTGGGTGGCTTGATTTTTCCTGAAAATTACAAAATAGATTATAGATTAAAGAACGAATATGGAATATGGATATTTTAATAGAAACACCTCGTCTCTTAATGAGAGAGTTTTGCTTAGATGATGTAGATGCTGTCTTTGAATTTTCTACTAATCCAGATGTTATGCGTTATACGGGTGATGTGGGTGCCGTTAATACCAAAAAAGATGCAGAGAATTTAATTGTTAATTGCTGGCAAGCAGAATATAAGAAGTATGGTTACTCTCGGTATGCATTGATTCATAAAGAAGATGATAAAGTCATAGGGTTCTGCGGAGTTAAGTACGAACCCGATTTGAACTGTCCAGACATAGGCTATCGGATGCTACCTGAATACTGGGGAAATGGATTAGCCACAGAAGCTGTAAAAGCCACTTTAGAGTATGCAATAAATACGCTTGGGCTTACTAAAGTAATTGGTGAGGTCTTAGTTGAGCATCCAGCGTCAGGTAACGTTTTACTTAAATCTGGTCTACGTAAAGTTGACACTTATGAAAAAGATGGGGTTATATTGAATAGATATGAATAAAAACTTAAGTTTACAAGTAATAGTAAAGAAAGATAACAAGTTGCTGAATTCGATAAACGAATTGGTGGAGCGTTATTTTTCAGGGAAGATGCTATGAGAATTTGGCTCCTCGCTTTTTTAAGCCTCCTGTTACCAGGTTGCTCTTCGTCCAATAAAACTACCTATCAACCTGTTTGTTTTCAATCCGTAGAACAAGCAATAAACATTGGTGAATCTCTTATATCCGCGGGATATTTTGAAAAAGTAAGTTACTGGGTTAACGGAGACCCCAGCATACCTGTTCGTGGGTTGGGTTTGGAATGGGATGGATTCGAACATTCAAAGTATTGTCCCAACGGAGGATATCCTGTCCTCATCTCTTACTTGGATAAGGATGAAATTGGGAATTCTGAATTAGTGATTAAATGGGCTCAAATAGTTTTTAAAAATATGCTTAAGGAACGAGGCATTGAAACATAACGAGTGACGGTGGCATTCCGTCAATAAGTATTTCACTAATTGTGATAGCTTTCGTCTCATTTGGGTTCGATTTTTCATCATGGTATTGAGCGTAACCAACAACTTTCGCATATAGGCTATCAACGCTACTTAGGGCAGCGGTTATTTCCCGAGGAGGGATTGGTACAATTCTGCAAGAATAGTGTTGCTTGAAGTTGCTTATATTCCCGCAGACATACACCTATTTTCCAGGCGCAGGCGGAACTGTGACCTTCCGAGCCAGGGATAGCGAGGCAGAGCTTACCACCGCATTTGTTCCAGACAAATGTCGGCATACACTCCATCCAAGGAGATAAGGGACGTACTCGAACAACGTCCCTGTTTAACGGCCAGCTCACCATCCCTGGCTCGCGCTCGAAAGCATGTTGCTATGCAATTCTCGCCATGTCACAGGATCGCCTGTGCATAAGTCTGCGGCAGGCTACGAGAAACATCCATTGCCGGAAACTTGGGCTGTGCTTATTGGCTGCATCAAGGGTGGCATTATCGCCATTTGGCAAGATTAGCCTTGTTTGAAATCGGTAAGGATGGGGAATGAATGTACTATTCCTCAATCTCAACTTCTGGGTAAAAACAGGGTGAAGCGGGCGCCACCCAGGGGAGATTGATCTATTTGCCACTGACCTTGGTAGCTCTGCAGCAGATCTTTGACTATCGCCAGTCCTATACCATGACCTTGTTGGTAGTTATCGGCTCTGACACCACGCTCGAACAGCTGGGTTTTCTGCTGCTCTGTAATGCCTGGGCCATCGTCTTCGATGCAGAGGTTCAGCCCTTTTTCGCTAACCCAGGTTTTGAGTACGACTTTGCTGTTTGCTGCCTTGCAGGCGTTATCCAATAGATTGCCGAGGAGTTCGGCCAGGTCGGCTTCATCACCGTAAAACAGGGCGTTTGTTGCCAATTCAGCCTCAAACTCCAGCACCTTGTCCGCATAAATCTTGCCAAGGGTTCGCAGCAGTTTGTCGGCCACGGTTTTACTGTTCACCCCTTGATGCCAAGCGCCGCTGCCAGCACTTTGGGCTCGCTTCAACTGGTGCCCTATGCTGGCGTTGATTTGGCTGATGGGCTCTTGGGCATCGCTCGGCAAAGACTTGAGGCTTTGCAGTACCGCCAGCGGTGTTTTCAGGCTATGGGCCAGATCCGACAGGGCGTTGCGATAACGTTGGCGTTGGCGCTGTTCGTTGCTTATCAGGGCATTGAGCTGGGTCGCGACCTGTTGCAGCTCCTTGGGATAGTCGCTGCCGAGATGTTGCCGTTTGCCTTGCTCAACCGCTTCGAGCTCGGCGCGAAAGCGCGCCAGTGGTTTGAGTGTCCACCAGAGCCAGCCTCCTTGTACCAGTAACAGGAACAGCATCAATAGTCCCAGGTATTGCCAGAGCTGGCGGCTGAAGGCGCCTTGGGTTTGCTCAAAGCCGGTCTGATCTTTGATGATGTGTACGGTAAAGGGAATATCCCGGCCGTTATCCGAGGCCGAGGCAAAGCTGGCGCTGAAGCTGTAACTGAAGTGAGGCTTGCCCAGGAGAAGCATTTCGCCAAAGCGGCCTTCTCCGAGTGGTGGGCTTGGAAGCTTGCCCGGAGGCGGCATACCGATAAAGGAAGGCGAATGCCATACCAGTTTGCCTTGGCTGCTGACCAAGGCGTAGAGCCCGGATTGATCTATGTTGAACTGTTTGTCCTGTAATTGATCCGGCAGAACCAGTTCGCCCTGTTCCACTTCTGCCAATGCCAATACTCCATAAAGGGCGGCGCTGAGTTCATCTTTTACCGCGTGGGCCAATTGGGCACGAAAGGCATCGCTCAGGGTCACGCCGATAAGCGGCAAGAGTACCAGATTCAACAGCAGGGCGCTGATCACCAACCGGCCCTTGAGTGAACCGGGCAAAAGCCTTGCAGGCAAGGGCTTCATCAGGGGTTATCTCTGACAGGAAGCGCATTGAGGCGATACCCCTGACCACGCAGGGTTTCAATAAGCCCAAGCGTGCCCTCGGGATCCAGTTTCTTGCGCAAACGGCGAATAAATACCTCAATCACATTGGAGTCCAGATCGAAGTCCTGATCATAGATATGCTCGATAAGCAGACTCTTGGAAGTGACTTCGCCCTGATGCAGCATCAGATACTCGAGCAATTTGTATTCGGAGGCGCTGAGGCTGACACTGTGTTTGCCGAGTCGCACTTCACCGCTGCTGGTATTCAGGGTGACAGGGCCACTTTGCAGCAAGGGGCTGGCCTTACCTGCGCTGCGGCGGATTAAAGCCTTGATCCTGGCGGTGAGTTCCATGGGGTGAAAGGGTTTGGTGAGGTAGTCATCACCACCGGCATCCAAGCCTTCCACCTTGTCTTGCCAACCATCTCTGGCGGTGAGGATCAGCACAGGGTAATCCAGTCCCTTGGCACGCATCTGTTCAATCAGTGCTATGCCGCTGAGTTTGGGCAGACCGATATCGATAATGGCGGCATCATAGGGATATTCCGCCGCCAGAAACAGGCCTTCTTCGCCGTCTGACGCCGTATCCAGATTGAAACCTGCCTCTTGCAGATGCTGTTTTAAGTTAGCCTGTAAGGCGGCATCATCTTCTACCAATAACAGTCGCATAAGCTGTTTCCTGTCAGTTTGCCTGCAGGCGGCCGCTGCGGGCATCCACAGAGACATAGACAATTCGGCCGCTGTCCTGCAGCAGTTTGACCCTATAACCCGGGTTGCCGTTGACCTTCACAGACTGCACCCTGAGTACTTTACCGCCATAAGCCTGCTTCACCAGTCTGGCGGCTTCATCGCCGCTACGGACTTTCAGCTTGGCCTCCTGGGCCTGAGTCGTTCGTTCCGGCTTGGCAAAGGGGCCGGCATGCAGGGGCTGAGCGAAAGCCAGCGACAGCAATAGCATGCTTGCTGCGATAATTCCGCTTGAGTGATAAGCTTGATGCTTGATTTTACTGCCCCTTTTCATGGTTTTGCCCTTTTGGAAACGCTTGGCCCAGTGTAAAAGATCCCCGCGGTGGATGAAATAGCCAGCCGGGTCTTCACTCTCTATCTGTCCTTCCCCCGGTTTTCGCTCAGGCCCGGTCAGTTGTACTCCTTCCAAGATGAACATCGGCTGACAGAAACCGTTCATCTCATGTTCACCCAGGCTGACTTTTAATAATGCTAAGGAAGGTGCGAATAAGTCCTCGTGGCCTTCTCTTTTGTAGAGAGTGGCTTGCACAGCAATTGGCGCTCAAGGCATCTGACTGAAGGCATGCCGGGGCCTGTCGAAGTCGGATAACGCAGAGAGCCGGTTGCTGTGAAAGCCCCGGAGGGCGTGTCTTACAGACCTGCCTGCTATGTTGTGCTTCTTGCAAAGGACTAGGGCCATTTGCTGCGAACCACGCCTTGCATCCAGGCCTGTAAGCCGACGCAGAGCACACATGGGACTTGTTCGCACCTTCCCTAGTACACACGCAGGTATAGAGCAAAGCGAATGGATACGGCACTGCGGCACAAAATTTGGGAAGTCTATGTAAAAGAGAAAAGGCACCCGATCATTGCCTCGAAAATTACACAACCCAGCAGCGATGGGGTGCAACTACACGATGAAGCACTACTCAAACGCACCATAGCCGAACACACCCACGGTAACGAAACCTACATCACATGCTCTCAATGTGGCTGCGGGCTATTTTATCGCTCCGGCAACAACGCCCAACGCCGGGCAGCCCACCTTTATCACAACACCAAGTTCGCAAAAGACTTGTCACTTACAGAAAACTGCCCCTTTTACCACCACACACCGAACACCCTGTTTTCGGAAATCTACAATGGCGAAGGTGAATGGCACCTCACCACAAAAGAGGATCTGACGGTCATCCTCGAAAATGATCCCTTCGTCATCCCAGGCACAGTCAAGACCGAAAAGTATATCTTCTCAGACGATCCAGACACTAACACACGGCGACGTCCGGATATTCAGTTTACCGATGTCAA
>NZ_JAPEHY010000066.1:0-5999 GCF_028823715.1 Shewanella sp. K8 | reverse complement strand
AATTTGTTCGTCGGTGACTAAAATAAGTTCCACCCCAAGTGACTGAGCAGCCTCTTTTTTTGCGAAAAATTTGGCTTTGAAGATGGGGTCATGTGTCTTACTTAAAGGCTTGTATTCATGGAACTGAATGCGGCCGTCAATGTACTGAACAATCGTATCTGGCGTGTAAGGTAAATCTTTACCTTCGAATTGATAGTAAAAACCTTCCGGCTGGCTATCGAACGTCCTCACCGATTCGTTGTATTCATGGTGAAAACAGGCATCGAACTCTAGTGAACTCTCACACATGATGGTTTTACCCACTTTAGCGCTGGCGAACTTATACACATTTTTGTTCGGTGACGGCTTGCGTAGATTTCGAATATACATGTGTAAATTTTAAGCGATGTGTTATTGCTAGAGTACTTCGACGCACCAATTTGTCAACTTATGAGTTTTATTTTTGACCAAGTGATTGATACTTTTATGGAATAAAATTAAATGCACAGTCGTCAAAGATGGTTTTATGTCAACTTATTAGTTTAATTTGTCAGCTTATGGGTTTTTTATGTCAACTTATGGATTCAGCGACAGCCACAAAATGGCGCGGCTCTATGTTCCTTGTCGACTCAGTTCATCGCCGCTTTGACATAGACATCGAAGCGGTTTTTCTTGGTGGCGATAACAGTGCTGGGTTTAACCCCGGCCAGGTCTTCGGCGTAGTCCGGCCGTTTGACCACTACCCGCTTGCTCGCCAGTGCCAACGCCGGGGCCAGCAAGCCGTCGGCATCGGTATCGGCGCCGACCAGGGTCTGAAATACCCGCATCTCTTTTTTTACCAATGCCGACTTGTCTCTGTGGGGATACATGGGGTCCAGATAGACCACATCCGGTTGCGGACTTATCTGGCTCAACGCCTCCAGACTGGAGTCGTGCAGCAGCGTCATTCTTTGCTGCATCCAGGGGCCGATTTCGCTGTCCTGATAACCGCGGCTGAGACCGTCTTCCAGCAGCGCCGCCACCAAGGGGTTACGTTCAATCAGAGTCATTTGGCAGCCAAGGCTTGCCAGCACAAAGGCGTCACGGCCAAGACCGGCCGTGGCATCTACCACTGAGGGGCAGGCGCCTTGCTTGAGACCGACCGCCTTGGCTATGGCCTGGCCACGGCCGCCGCCGAACTTACGTCTGTGGGCCACGGCACCGCTGACAAAATCGACACAGATACCGCCAAGCTTGGGTTCGTCACGTTTGAACAGGGTCAGCATTTCCTGCTCAAACCCCAAGGCAAACACAGAGTCTTCTGAATGCTTCAGGCCCCAGCGCTCGGCAATAGCGCACAGGCGTGGCTCCCGGGTATCAAAATAAATGCTATGGCTTGGCTGCTTCACTGTGTTTGAGTCCTTGGCTGAATTGGCGCCATTATGCCAAATGCCAACCTGACTGAATACGTTCGGCTGCAACTCGCAGGCAGAGCAGCTATAATGCCGCGGTCATTTACCCGTCAGTCATTGGGGAACCCATGCTCAGCTACCGTCACGGTTTTCATGCCGGCAACTATGCCGATGTGCTCAAACATTCCATCTTGTTGCAGGCGCTGAGCTTGTTGCAGAAGAAAGATAAACCTTTGGTTTATATCGATACCCATGCCGGTGCCGGTGGCTATGCGCTGGAAGATGATTTCGCCCAAAAGACAGGGGAATATCTGGAAGGTATAGGCAAGCTCTGGCAGGAAACGAGTGTGCCGCAGGCGATGACAGCCTATCTGGAGGCGGTGCGCCATTTCAACGAAGGCAACGAGGAGCAGGCCACAGATGAGCTGGCCTGGTATCCCGGATCTCCGGCGATAGTGGATATGCACCTTAGAGAGCAGGACAGAATGCTGCTGCACGAGCTGCATAATACCGATGTCGAACTGCTGCAGGAGTATTTTGAAGGTGCCCGTCAGGTGAAGCTGGTTCACGGCGACGGTCTGCAGGGCCTGTTGGCCGCCGTGCCGCCACTGGAGCGTCGGGCACTGGTGCTGGTGGATCCCAGCTATGAGCTCAAGAGTGACTATCAGGATGTGGCCGATACCCTGATAAAAGCTCATCGCAAGTTTGCCACCGGGGTGTATCTGCTCTGGTATCCGGTCGTCAATCGGGCCCAGACTGAAGCCATGCTGACGAAGCTGAAAGACAGCGGCATTCGGCGCCAGTTACGGATAGAGCAGAGTATCAAGCCTGACTCGGATGAATTCGGTATGACGGCGGCGGGTCTGTGGGTCATCAACCCGCCCTGGCAGTTGGATACCCAGGCCGAAGAGCTGCTGGCCTGGCTTCACCCCAGGCTCAATCAGGGTGGCGGCAGCGTCACTGTCTCCTGGGAAGTGGGCGAGTAAGCTTGGTTCCATCATAAAAACAGTTGGCCGGGTCACTGGGTATTAATTGGGTACTAAGTCGGATACCGAGCTGTGTACTAATGGCCCGGCCTGTTAACAGTGGCCTTTACGGCGCCTAAGCGACTGTGTGATAGCGACTGTGGTGAGTTATTCCGACAGTGCTTTCAGCTCGGCCAGCGTCGCCTCATCTATGAGCCCTAGCGCCAGCGCCTGCTGCGGATTGGTCTCTATCAAATAGGCACTGATACTCATCATATTGCGCAGTGCCATGCCGTTGGGGCCATCGTAAGCCGGCTGCTCGTTCCACTGATCCTGAGCCCAGGCGGCCCAAGTGGCCTTGAGGCTGTAGCCCGCCTCACAGAAGATGGTGCGGGTCAGTTGGCTGCCCTTATCCAGCATCTCCTCGTCGTTCATGCTGTTGTCTAGCTCGCCCTTGTGGCTTTGCATGACTTGCTTTACTGCCGCTATCGCTTCGGCGGTTGCGGGAACCGGGCCAAGTTGGCTGTCATCACAGGCTATTACGGTGGAAAAGGGCATCAGCAGACAGGCACAAAGGCCGAGGGACTTGAGGTTAAACATCTTCACTTCCTTGTTGTTGCGCCTCTCAGGCGCGGCTCAAATTGCGGTAGCGCTCCAGCAAAATTTTCACCCGTTTCACATAAGCGCGGGTTTCCGGGTAGGGTGGCACGCCGCGATATTGGGTCACTGTGGTAGGGCCGGCATTGTAGGCCGCCAGCGCCCGAGTCATATCGCCATCGAAACGGGCCAGCATCTGCGCCAGATAGCGGCTACCGGCATCGATATTCTGTGATACCACAAAGGCGTTGCTGACACCAAGCTCTTTGGCGGTATCCGGCATCAACTGCATCAGCCCCATAGCGCCGGTACGAGACAGGGCCTTGGCGTTGAAGGCCGACTCGGCGTGGATCACCGCCCGGATCAGCGCAGGATCCAGATTGTAGGTTTGGGCGGCGAGGGCGATTTCGGCAGCATAGTCACTGTCAAACAGAGGGATTGCCTGCCAGTTCACCTTGGAGTCCGGTCGGCAGGCGAAGCAATCATAGAGAATGATCTGATATTCCTGGCTGCCGGGGGGCTTGTCGCTGAACGCCATCACACCGTTGGCCTGGCGGTACTGATAGACTTTACGCTTCGGCAGACTGCTGTCACTGATGCCGTGTTCGGAGTAACGCGCCACTATACGGGGTTTGGTCGAAGGCTCTTTAGTCAAAGCTGAAATTTTTTCACCCATGACTGAAGGCTCTTTACTTATAGCTGAAGGCTTTTTTCCTACGGCTGAATGCTCTTTATCCATAGCTGAGGGCTTTTTTCCTACGGCTGAGGGCTCTTCACCCATGGCGGCCTTTTCCGAAGGCATAGGTATCTCGGTGCCGGCAAGCGCAGCAAAGGGCAGCGCCGAGCTCAGCAGCCAGAGTAGCAAAGAGATGAGTCCTTGGCCGGAAGTGTGCTTCACGCCTGATAACCCGCCCGTGTTTCCAGTTTCAATATGTCAATGATAGCAAAGAGTTGCTGCATTTCACTGTGGATCTGGCTGAACTCCTTTTCGAAGGTGGCTCCCTCAAAGATGGAGGCGGTCTCGAATCTATCCTTGTTACTGGGAAACAGGATCAACAGCTGCCTGCCGTGGAAGGCGCAGCGCAGATCCCGGCCGAACTTCTTGCTCAAGTCCAGCAAACGCTCCATAAACAAAGGGTTCATCAACACCCGGCCATTGATCTGATCGTCGGCGAAGACATCGAACTCTTTCTCGAACACAGGATCTTCCAGCTTCATCTGCTTCAGCCCCGAATAGCTGGAAGAGAGTTTCCCCAGCAGGCCGCGGTCGCGGATCAATACCGCATGGCAGCCGAAGTTTTGTGGCACGGTAAAGGTCATGGCCAGTCCCTTGAATACCTCGCTGGTACGCTTCTTATTCTTGCTATCCCGATATTCTGACTTCAGCACTAATTCACTGATCCCCAGTTCGACCTGTTTATAGCTACCGGTAATAAAATCACTGGAATGTGCTATGTCGTGCTTGGGCAAAATGCCGGCATCACGAAATGGTCGCAGTGGCAAACCATCGTTGGGACTAAAGGTAAAGTCGTCGCCGAAATAGCGGAAGATCAGCGGGAACAGATCTTTTTTAACCTGTGTTTGAAACGCCTTGATGGGTTTCTTACACCAGAAAAACATCAGCAAAACCGGGGTAAGGGCGAGGGCAAACGAAGCTTCCGGGCCAAGGGAACTGTAGTACATAAGGTCGTACCAATAGTGCCAAACCAGCAGCAGAGTCGCCACAAGTGTCAGTACAAACAGGGCTACCCGGGTTCGGCACTGCTTGAGGCTCTTGATCCTCAGTCTTTCATACTTACTGGCCTTGGGCTGTATATGCTGGCGATAGTATTGCTGCAGCTTGGGCAGATCTTCGCTGGGGGCCTGTAAACCTTTTCCCGGGCGTACCGGGGAAATCTTGGCCCCCATCAGGAAGGTGATAATATTCACGGGTCAATCTTTTACTCTGTCTCAGTTCAAATAGTCGCCGGCATTGACCGGACTTTTTGCGCTTTCATCCGCCTCATAGAAGGGCAGAGCCTGCACCTTGGCCATGGAGGCTATGATTGAACCCGGGAAAATTTCCACCGCATTGTTGAGTTCAGTGACTGCCGAGTTGTAGAAACGCCGCGCCGCAGAAATATGGGCCTCCACTTCGTTATAGGTTTGCATCGCCTGCAACATGGTGTTGTCTGACTTGAGTTCAGGGTAGTTTTCTACCGACACCATCAACTGGCCGACACGGCTGTTGAGCTGGTTGGCCAAATCCAGATGTTGTTTTACCGCATCTGTGTCGGCCGGATTGTAGCTTTGGGTCAGTTGAGTGCGTAATTCTGTGATCTCGGTCAGCAGCTGTTTTTCATGGTCCATGAAGCGCTTGGCTATGGTGAGAATATTGGGCAGCAGATTGGCCCTTTTCTTGAGCTGGACATCTATGCCGGAGAGGGCTTCACGGGCCGTGTTGCGTTTTTTTATCAGGCTGACATACCAGAGATAAATCAGTATCACGGCGATCGCCAGTATCAACAAAAATCCATCCATATTTGCTAAAGTTCCATGCAGTTTTTTCTGAACTGCGCCAGCTAACCATAAAATGGCCGCAAATGCATCTTTGTTGTGATTTTGAACCTATGCTGGCCCCTTGACGGCGAGTCTTGCCAAGTCAATGAAAACCATAACTTATATGGCTTTAAAGATAGATTTAAGCAAAATCCTGTAAATCAAAGGTTTGGACTGTACGTTTTTAGTACATGGAAACATTATCTAAATGATTCATTTGAAATATTTATCTATTTTTGAGTGGTAAAAAAACAGCAGTTTTTGACTCAAGTCTGTCGGAAGCCGCTATAGGCCATGGGAAAACTGTTTACCGTGCGTCAAAGCGAAGAAATTGAATCATACTGTTTACAAATAGCTTTTATTATGTTCAGGCAAGGTTCAGACAGCGTATTGTAAATTGTAATGACACAACGTTGGGGCAAAGCGAATTAGTTCAGCGAATTTGCCTTTATGGACCCGCCCTGGGTCCTTTTTTTTGGTTCATCGCAGATTAGCGTGGACTGGAAATGAAAACGGTTGGAGAGTTATT
>NZ_JAPEHY010000065.1:0-7057 GCF_028823715.1 Shewanella sp. K8 | reverse complement strand
TAGTTGCGGGAAACTTTCGCAAAGAAGTGACCAGCACCGCGCTGTGGTTATTGGGTCAAGGTATTAGCATTGCCTGCTTCAAAATCACGCCTTATTCACTGGGTGAACAGCTACTGATTAATATTGACCAGATCATCCCAACACCAGAAGCGAAAGAATTGATGATCGGCATTAATGCCAAGGAAGCGGAAGAAAAAACCACCGAAGTGGTCCTTAAAAACCGCCATACGGTGCGTCGCGAGTACTGGGAGCGAGCCTTAGAGGCGTTTCAGAAAAGTCCTTGCCAACTCTATAACAACATTAGCCCAAGCAAAGATCATTGGTTATCAGCAGGCTCAGGGCTAAGTGGATGTCCGTATAACCTGATATTTCTGCAAAAAGAGCTTCGAGTGGAGCTTTGGATCTGCCGTGGGATTACCGAAGAGAATAAATACCTTTTTGATTTGTTGAGTCAGTCCAAACAAGACATTGAGCATACTTTTGGTGCAGAACTTGAGTGGATGAGGCTGGATGAGAAGAAGTCTTGCCGTATCCAGTTTTCGACCAAAGCTGATGGGTTTAATAAAGAGACTTGGCCCCAAGCGGTTGCGTGGCACTTAGAGCAGATGACAAAGTTAGAAAAAGCCTTAAAAGGACCGCTGCAAAAAGCGGCTGAGGCAATGAAAAACAAACCGATTGAGGTGTACTAATGCCCTACAATCCACCATTTAGTATTACACCAACCATACTTAAGCAAGTTGCTGAGATTAGTGAAAGCATTGGTCGCTTGAGTGTGCGTATTGAACAGACACAGGCGCTTAGGCTTCGACGTGCCAATCGGATCCGCACCGTGCAAGGCTCTTTGGCAATTGAGGGGAATACCCTAAGCGAAGCGCAAATTACCGCCATTTTAGATGGTAAACGCGTTATTGCACCGCCCAAAGAGGTGCTTGAAGTACAAAATGCCCTTAAAGCGTATGAGTTTCTAGCAAAATGGCAATATAGCAGTGAGCAAGATTTATTGCATGCCCATCAAGTTCTTATGGCAGGGTTATTGACAGGTGCGGGGCAATATCGACAAGGTGGTGTAGGTGTCATGTCGGGCGATACCGTTGTGCACATGGCGCCGGGCGCGGATCAAGTGCCACGGTTAATGAAAGACTTATTTGGTTGGCTTAAACAAACAGACTTACCCGCACTTATTAGCAGTTGTGTCTTTCATTATGAATTTGAGTTTATTCACCCTTTTGCGGATGGCAATGGCCGCATGGGGCGGCTGTGGCAAACGCTGATACTCAGCCAGTGGCAACCTGCCTTTATGGATATCCCTGTAGAAAGCTTAATTTATCAACATCAGGCTGAGTATTACCAAGCTATTCGAGCCAGCACGGCTAAAACAGACTGCGCCCCATTTATTGAGTTTATGCTCGGCATTATTGCCAAAACCCTGCATGAAGTTCAAAACACCACAGACAGTGAGCAGGCGGGCGAAATCGAAAAAATGAGGGTAAAAACGCAGGTAAAAACGCGGGTAGAAATGCAGGTAAAAACCCCAGAACAGATTTTAATCTTGTTGGCTAAGCAGCCAACGTTAACCTTAGCTGAGATTGCTGTGCATTTAGGCAAATCAGCAAGCACTATTGAACGTGCTGTAGCTAAGTTGAAACAACAAAACAAATTAACTTTCCTTGGCCCAAAAAAGGGAGGCCATTGGCAAGTATTAACGAGTGAATTGAAGGATTAATATGGTTAGCAAAACCAACGAGCAAGCATTAGAGATGGGCTTTAAACATTTAAGCTGCAATTTGCAAATCGGTTGGGATGCATAGGGAGACTAATAGATGGGTTTTAAAGCTTTCAGAGGGAGTTCGTTTAATCATAGTCACGAGAACCAAGCGTTTAATGCTTTATACGATATGTTGCAGGCTGAATGGGATGAACGTGATGACCAATTATATTTATTTGGTAATTTTTTTGTCGCTGGTAAAGAGTTTGATGCGTTAATTGTTAAGAATAATGCGATCATTGTTATCGATTTTAAAAATTTTGGCGGTGAGCTGACATTTTCTGAAAATGGCCCTTGGTACTGTGACAATGTTGTTGTTAAAGGCGGTAACAGTCGGAATCCATTCTTGCAGCTTCGCAGTAATAAGTTTGCTTTACTCGATTATATAAAAAGCGGGCATATTGAAATTCAATCTAAACCAAACCTTGGTCATATAGCTGGTTTAGTGATGTTTCATCAACCAATAGAAATTGATGATACTCAGATACCGCAACAAATTAAAAGTTGGTTTCATATCTGTGATTTCAGCAAAGCTATTCGAACAATTGATGGTATAGCAAGCGCAGAGATTGATATGTCTTTGCATGAGCTTAATACGATTGCTGATGCTTTTGCTGCGCCTGAATACTTCCCAGATGGTAAGCCCGTTACCAGAACGATATCTGTTGATCCAGAAAGCTCGTTCGAAACTGAATTTACGCCTATAGGGTTGCAAAAAACAGTCTTAGAACAGGCAGAACGATGGTTAACATCAGATATATGTGCCTTGATTTTGAAAGGCATGTCTAGTACGGGTAAGCGAACCTTAGCTAGAGAAATTATCAAACGAATAGAAAATAAAAATAAGAGTCTGTTGCTCTTGGCTCCAAATGCACGTATTGCAAAAAAGTATACCGAGATGGGATTTGGGGAGTTTAACTCAATATATCAAGTACTCTACAGCAGTAAGAGTGATGGCGTAGTAAAAAAATCTAATGGCGTTGAGCTAGCTAGGCACCCTGTGACTCTTACCAGTGAACAAGTTAAAGACAAAATTTTGGTTGTTGTTGAGTCACATTTAATCAGCAATAGTTACTATGACATGGATAACGCGGTTTTTGGGTCAGGCCATATGGTAAATGATCTATTAACTGCGTTTGAGAGTAATCCGCCCAAATTACTTTTGGTTGGCGACCCATATCAGCTATCTCGCGGTGACTTAGACCAATGTTTATTATCTGGGCAGGCGATTCGTGACAAAGATTTAGTGATTGAAGAAGTATTGTTAGAACAACAGATAGAATCAGATCCTAAAGAGTTACACGATTTTCAGTTTGAAATAGCACAACAGATGCAACACAAACAGTTTAATAAACTGCCTAATGCAGACAGTGGAGTCGTATCACAGATAGAAAATAGTCCAATAATTGCTACTGATATAACATCAGGCCGTTATCACGGTGTTTATTTAACAGCATTGAATGATATGGCTCATAAAATTAATTTTGCCGCTAAGCAAAAAGTTCTTAAACAAGCCAACCCCTATGTGCTAAATGCTGGAGATCTTATTGATTTCCACACAAGTTCACCAGTGATTAGCCCTAAAGATCTATCGGTTGGCATAGAGTCTAGCAATGACTGGGTGTATTCAGGAGAAATAGCTACCGTTACTGCGGTTGATGCCAAGATTGATACCATTGAGTTGCAGCTAAAAGGCCGCGATATGCCGACAGTTGTGCGTATAGGTTATTTGAATTGCCGCGTGCCAAGTTTAGGTGATGTGAAGGTTTCTTATATTATTGATTATTTAAATGCGGACAAGCCGGAATTAAGTACGGATCAAATGTTAGTGCTAAGCATTAAAGCAAGAGAGCAAGCTGTCGAAGCTTTTAAAGGGCTTAAAGGTAAATTAGATAGCATCAATGACAAGAAATCTGATGAATATCTATCAGAGAACAAAAAGTATTCTGAATTAATACAAAATCATATCGCTCATAGTCCTTTATTAAATGCGGCTAGACTTCGATATGCATACGCCATGACGGTACATAGAGCACAAGGAAGGCAATGGAATTTAGTTTACTTAGATGCAAGTAGAGGCCCTAGTGGTGACTCTATCACCAATGACGGATTTTTTAGGTTTTTATATACAGCAAGTATGTCTGCTGAAAATGGTTTGAGGTTACTTAAATACCCTAAATTAACTCCACTATATCAGACTCAATTCATTCCAAACAACAATTGTAAAATCGGAATGTTCCCTGTAAGTAAAGGCTTTAATTATAAAATTCCTGAACAAACAGAATTAGAAAAGTTCAATTATCCCGTTGGAATGAATACTGATGTAGTTGAACTTAAAGCAATTTGTTTTACCGTATCAGATTGTTTGAGTAACTCTTCGTGGCGAATAAGTGAATTAAAGCAGCATAGCTATCAAGAGCTTTATACTTTTGAGCACAGTACAGGTAAGAAAGTTCGTGTTCGATTTACTTATGATAAGAGTATTAAAGTCAAAACATTAGCTTTTCCTGATGAGCAAAAAGAGCCGAGTTTAAGCGAAGAATTAAAAACACTTTTAGCAAGCGAAATAACTTTTGATGAAAGCAGGTTGAATACGGCTCTACAATCACTTCGAAATTTTGTGGAAGAATTAGGTTTCGAAGTAGTTGATGCGAAGCGCTCAAGTGACTGGGAGATGCAAGTTCTTTGCGCGAAGGATAATCAGGCTATTCAGTTAAAAACTTGGGTCTTAAAAACTGGATTATTATCGAAAATAATGCCTGAAAAAGCGACATCAGAAGATGTTGTATCGCTTTTTAAGGAGGCTTTAAATGAGTAGTGAAGTATTTGCTCAAATTCGTGAATTAAAGCAGCAAGGTAACTTTGTTGGTGCATGGAATTGTGGTTACGCGGTTTTTCAAAATGAACCACAGAATACATTTTTAAGAACCTCATTATTTTGGGTTTGTTATGCAGCAATAAAAGTGATTCAAGAACCCATATTATCTAGACAAAATAAAGCCCCCAATGCAAATGAGCAAGATGTAGTTAATTCGTGGATCAATTGTATTGGACAACTCAATTTAACCGTTCCGTGTGAAGAGCTAGACTTCAGATTTTTTAATCTGTTTAAGGGCTGTGGAGAGCACTACCAGTCTTATATTCAGATGTTAACTTATTACGGTTCTAACCTTTATCAACCCGCCGATTTAAAGCCATATAAAACAGAAAATGGAGAATACCCAAGTTTACTAGTTAGGTTATCAAGGCAAACAAGTAAAGCGTGGTTACAACATCATAACCAATGGGATTTGAATCTAGATGGTATATTAAATTTACTTAATTATGCGCTGAACAATGCCCTTGATAGAAACAAAACTTGGCTTCAATTTGATATTTCTAAATGCTTGGTTAGTGCTGGTAGATATGATGAGGCAAGAGAAGCCGCTTTATCTGTTCTGCGACAAAAAATGTCAGAATCTTGGGCTTGGGGAGCTTTAGCAGATACTTATGTTAACCAAGATTTCAAGGCCGCAATATCTTGCTATAGCAAGGGGATTTTGGAAGCCCACGAACCTCCTTTTTGTATTCCAATGTATTACGGGTTAGCTCAGTTATTTGCCAATAGTCAAGAGTTTGATTTGGCATCAGCAGCGTTAAGTAAATTAATAGAAATATACAACGCTAATGGTTGGCATATAAAACCAGAGCATGAAGAGCTTATTCAGCAAGGGTGGTTTGATGCCTCAGCTATTGAGTGGGTTAACTTTGATGAAGTCATCAAAACCAGAGCAAATGATGCCCTTCAATATGCAACTAAGAAGTTAGAAATGGCGGTAGGTATTGTTGATTCTCATCACCGTTCAGGTAAGGGCTTTAGTATATATCTTGATTTGGATAAAAAACTCAGTGCAAGAAAAGGTGTGTTTTTTGGTAAAGGATTACCAGAGGTAGGAACGTGGCTAGAGTTAAAAATTGCTAATGACGGACAGCAGTTAGACGTAATGGAAGCACGCAAGGTTGAACCAAAACAAAGTGAGAGAGTGAAATTAATTGAAGGCACTCTAAAGCTGAATCCCAAGGGCTTTGGCTTTGTTGATGATGCTTTCGTTGCTCCTTATTTATTGAACGGTTTTAACGATCAAGAGTATGTCAAAGCAACAAAAATTTGGGACAAAGATCCCAAGAAAGGAACCCATAGTTGGCGTGTAATAAAAATAGTTAAAAGCTAGTCAACGCATTAAGGATAATAAGAAATGGTTAGTCAAACAAATGAGCAAGCGTTAGAAGCAGCAATCGAAAAACACTTAACCGGCAGCTGTTTAGAAGAATTGAAAACAGGGGTGCAAGAAGCCGTACCTGATTTTCATAACAAGCTTTACCAAATTGGTGTTGCAGCAGATTTTAATATGCAATATGCCATTGATGAGCGTTTTTTCTGGCAATTTCTGCAAAAAACACAAGAAGTAGAGTTGGCCAAACTGCAAAAGAACAACCCCTCAGATTGGCAGCGTAAGTTACTCGAACGATTTGACCGATTGATTAAGAAGCATGGCATTCTGCATTTACTTAAGAAGGGGCTAAGCGTAGACGATGCACACTTCAATTTGCTCTATCCAGCCCCTCTGGCAAGCAGCAGTGAGAAGGTAAAGCAAAACTTTGCAGACAACGTGTTTAGTTGTACTCGCCAAGTGCGCTATTCCATGGAAAATCCCCTACAAGAAATCGACATGGTATTGTTTATCAACGGAATACCATTGATAACGCTGGAGTTGAAGAACGCATGGACCGGGCAAACAGCACGTTATCACGGCCAAAAGCAGTATCGAGATGATCGAGATGCAACGCAAGCCTTGCTGACCTTTGGCCGCTGCCTAGTGCATATGGCGGTCGATACCGACGAAGTGTATATGACCACCAAGTTATCAGGTGGCAGTACCTTCTTCTTGCCGTTCAATAAAGGTCACAATCTTGGACAAGGCAATCCGCCGAATCCATCTGGCCATAAAACGGCATACCTATGGCAAGAAGTATTCACCAAAGAAAGCTTGGCGAATATTATTCAGCATTTTGTGCGTCTGGATGGGTCAAGCAAAGATCCATTACCAAAGCGAACCCTGTTCTTTCCTCGATACCACCAATTGGATGTGGTGAGAAAATTAGTAGACCATGCTGCCCAGCACGGTGTCGGTCAGACTTATTTAATTCAACACTCGGCCGGTTCAGGTAAGTCTAATTCGATTACCTGGGCTGCTTATCAGTTAATTGAAACCTATCCTGCATCGTCTGATGTGGCAGGCGGAAAAAGCTTGG
>NZ_JAPEHY010000064.1:0-7496 GCF_028823715.1 Shewanella sp. K8 | reverse complement strand
ACAGCATGGCTCACTGAAGTCTTTGTGGGGAGGTGTCCATTTCATTAGTTCCAAACAGTAGAATACTGCACCGATATCGTCTCCAAATGGTAACTTGACGCAGTTAGAACACCAAGCCTGATGAGCTGGGCTTCAGGAGCGCATATCCGGAAACTCTTGCGCCACAAGGGTTCAGCAAGATGTAGCAAAAATAGGATCAGTTATTTAGACAAGGAGCCAATAATCTACCAAGAATTATGGGTATCTTCATTTTGCGTCCTTTTCATTTTACGCCCAAATTATACTCAGAATCGATTGATGGAGAAAATAGTGATAAAACAAAAACATGTGGGCTCGTTGACAGTCATACTTGGATTATGGTTACTGGTAGTAGGGCAAGTATTGGCGTTGTCTCCTGAAGAGAAAGCGACAGCAATTATCCAAGCTTCGCCTGCAGCACAAAATATTCAAAGAGGTTTTAAGTCTGAATATGGCTCGCTATATTTTTTTGTTGAAGGACTCACAGGGAAAATCGGCCCGCTACCTTCGGAGCAGCATGAAAGACGTAATGACGCCTTTATTCCTACAATAATAGGAAGTAATGAAATTTTTGGTGGAACTGGCTCGCTGTCCCGTATTGCTGTGCTTCTTGATCAACAAGGAAAAGCTATAAATGTTGTCGTTGAGGGTAACACCAAATTAACAACTGAATTTATAAAGGCTGTTGCCAACACTCGGTATATGCTTCTGTGGGGAGTGCAGTTTTTAGACAGTACGCTTGATTTAAGTCAGTTTGGTAATCTAGAGAGACTTGCAATTATAGCTGTAGACACGACAAAACATATAGTTCTACCAGAAGCTGGAAATTTAGCTAAGTTAAGGATTGATCAAGCTAATCTGGAGAGTGTTTTGAATGTTGAAAAGCAAACTCGTCTTAATGTGTTAATTAGCTCCGTAGTAAATTTTGATGGATTCGATATTGTTGACGGAAGTCAGTCTCTAAAGTACTTGTCAATAGATTTGTCAGGATCTGAACTTGATATCGGTTCCTTAATGAATTTGGAGAGCGCTAGGTTAACTATGCCAGAATACAAAAATATCTCCACTATTAATAAGTTGGAACATTTGCGTGAGCTAAGTATACGTAGAATGAATGATCCGAAAGTTAAAGACGTGATTCTGCCTAAGAACTTAGAAGAAATTTGGATGTTTAACATAAAAAAGGTAGTTTTCCTAAAATCAGTCACCTCCCTAAATTAAAAAGTGTTTCTTTTCGTTCTGTTGAAGATAATATATTGGAAAATATGGATAATCTACCAAACCTGAAAGAATTATTTGGCGCAGGTATTGAGCTACCTACATTAGATGGTATTGAAAAACTACCCAGCCTTGTCACTGTGAACTTAAATAATAATGAGACTATTGATATTTCGTCAGTAGCATCACTGTCTAAATTAGAAGGCTTATTTGTTAGTGAAAAAGTTCTGGATGATGTAAATGTGATTGCTGAGATGTCCTGGCTAAAAGACATCGATGTTTCATATAATCGCTTACGGGCTCTACCTAAATTGAAGTTAGAAAGCAAGCTTAAGAGCATCGATTTTTCTGACAATCCTATTGAAGCCATTTCTCCAGAGGTATTAGCGTCTTACTCTTCTGTGCGAAAAAGTGCTTACAATACTCCTTTTTATAAGAGCCTAACCCACGAGCAAAGACGAGCATTCTAAGTTTAGGAGTTAGTGATGAAACGCAATCATCCAATAATGAGGACGTGTGTGATTATATGTGTGGTATGTAATCTACCACCGTTGCTTTATCGGATGTATATCGAGTTATCGGATGGGGTCAATAGCTTGCTTGATTATGTATTTATTATTGGTTTGACCACAATGCTACACATTATTATCGTTGGCATTTTGAGGAAAGGTAATTAACAATAAAAAACTGCCTTCGGCGGTTTTTATTACTTGACTTGACATGGTAAGTGCTTTATCTCAGTTCATTTATTGGAGAATGAATGAGTAAACATTGAGGTCATGTCTGTTGCTCAATTGTTGAATACTGACTTATTTGCGCCAGCAGAACCGAGTGAGCGAGAATTTCACCTGTGTAGAATATGGAATCACCCGAGATTTCGTATCCTCAATTATACTCAGAATCGATTGATGGAGAACAAATTGTGATAAAACAAAAACATGTGGGCTCGTTGACAGCCATACTTGGATTATGGTTACTGGTGGTAGGGCAAGTATTGGCGTTGTCTCCTGAAGAGAAAGCGGCAGCGATTATCCAAGCTTCGCCCGTAGTGCAAAAGATAAAGCAAAATTTTAAACCTGAATATGGAAAACTAAGCTTCTTTGTCAATGGCCTAACAGGAGAGCTCGGGGATCTTCCATCAGAGCGCCGTGAAAGGCAAAATGATCATCTGGTTCCTTCAATCGAAGGAAGAAATGAACATTTTGGAGGCTCGGGCTCGCTATCTCGCATTGCCGTGCTTTTAGACCAACATGGCAAAGCAGTAAACGTTGTATCAGAGAAAAACACAACTATACCTCCAGAGTTTTTATCAGCTATTGTGGATGCTCGTTATGTTCATTTAAGGCGGTCAATGTTTATTAATGATAAAATGGATTTAAGCCAGTTTTATCAATTGGAACGACTCAGCATTTCAGCAGTAGATAATGTTAAACATATTATTCTACCTCAATCTGGGCGCCTTAATAAATTATTGATTAGTGGTGAGGAGATACGCCTTATTAGTAACTTAGAAAAACAAGTAAATCTCGATGTATTGATTAGTTATGTGATTAACTCGAGTAGTTTTAACGGTATCAATAAAATAAAGTCGCTAAAGTTCTTATCCATAGATTTGTCATCTTTAAACATTGATGTAGGTTCTTTGAAAAATTTGGAGAAGCTTAGATTAAAAAATCCAGGTTACAAGAATATTGCCACTGTACACAATTTAGATAAGTTGCGTGAATTGAATATTGATGGAATGAAGGACTCAAGATTTAATGGTTTAGCCCTTCCTAAAAGTTTAGAAAAGATTTCGATCTATGACGTAAAAAAAGGTAGCCTACCGAAAATTAGTAATCTACCTAAGTTAAAACGTATTGCTTTTCGTTCTATCGAAGATAATGTGCTGGAAAATGTGACTGATTTACCAAACTTAAAAGAGATATTTGGTGCAACTAGTAATCTACCTACATTAGATGGTATTGATAAATTACCCAGTCTTGTAAAAGTAGATTTTAGAAATAATGGGACTGTTGATATTTCGGCGGTGGCATCACTGTCTAATTTGGAAGGCTTATTTGTTAGTGAAAACGACTTGGATAATATCAGTGTGATTGCTGAGATGCCCTGGCTAAAAGCAGTCGATGTTTCATTCAATCGTTTAATGTCTTTGCCAAAATTGAAGCCTGGGAATAACCTTAGGAGAATTGATTTTTCTTATAACCCTATTGAAGCTATTTCTCCAGAAGTATTAGCGTCTTATTCTTCTGTGCGAAAAAGAGCTTACAATACTCCTTTTTATCAGAGCCTAACCCACGAGCAAAGACGAGCATTCTAAGTTTAGGAGTTAGTGATGAAACGCAATCACCCAGTGATGAGGATGTGCGTGATTATATGCGTGGTATGTAATCTACAGCCACTGCTTTAGTAGGGAACAGGAACAATATAGCCAGGAACAATGGAGACACCCGATATAAGCCGGGTAAAGGCGTTGATATGATTCCCATTGTCAAATAGATAAAAGTGTCCTTACCGGAGACCCAAAAATCTCCGGTAAGGACACTCTGACAGTCGGACTTTGGCGAGTAAGTGTCGGCGGTTGACCTTGCTGATATCCGCGAGTTTGGTTATTCGCATTACTTGTGTTCGCCGCAGGAGCCTTGCCTCAGTCTAGAAGCGCGGATGTGACCGCTTAACGCCCTCGAGGATTGCTCGCACCGCTGCCGCCGTCCGGCGCTGCCAGAGTGATTTTTAAATGTAATTCAGTACGCTTGTTGTGGCATATCGGCATCAAAACCTTGGGCTAAATCCCAAATGTAGCCTGTCAGTTCGCGAGCCACAGCGGTAACGACTTTATTGTATTCTTTGCCTCTTGCTTTTAAGGCATGAAAGCGTCGACATAGGCGCAGCTGGATTTCCCATGAGCGAGTTTGCAGTTTGATAGAGTGCTCTTGTTGGCGACTTTCCAATTCCCTCGAGACCCTAGCGGGGAAACGATAGGCCCAGGCCGATTCAATAAGGATGCGTCTGGCGTGGCTATTGCCGCACTTAGTGATGCCGCCACGCCGTTCCCGCTGACCACTGGAGTGTTCGCTGGGTGTCAAACCGACAAAGTTCATCAGTGAACGCGGAGAAGCAAAGCGTCTGAGGTCACCCAGTTCCGCCAATAGGGTCATAGCGGATAAGAAACGTACTCCACGCAGTACCGTCAGACGTTGCACCAGTGGGTACCAACGCCAGCTTTCGGCCAGGCTTTGCAGTTCCAATTCCAGCCGTTGCAAGCGCTCATAGCGCTCGGTAACGATATGAACGTAATGCTGAAAGGTGATTTTAGTAGCACTTTGAGGAAAGCTGATATCAGCCAGGTGGCGTCGATAGGCCTCGGTCCAGTTTTGCCGAACAGTGCAGGGATGACCATGACGCAGCAGAAAGGATTTCAGCCGTTGCCGTGCCTGGCGCAAATCGAGCATGGCATCTTCCCGGCAGCGGATAAGGTCGCGGATAGCTTCATCCCGCTCATCCGGAACATAAATAGAGTGCAAATCGCCGCTACGCGCTAACCTGGCCAATGTCATGGCATCGCGTTTATCGGTTTTGACCCGGTCGCCCGGGGCTTTGGGGATGAGTGCCGGTGCTACCACCCAGCATTCAATGCCACGGCGCAACAGATGGCGATAGAGCCAGAAGCCGCAGGGACCAGCCTCATAGATAACACAGAGCTTGCTGGTCTTGGCTGTTTGATTTTTAATGAGTTTATCGAATGAACGCAGGTTGGTTGGGATTGTGCCATGGTAATGCACAGTCTCAGCAGACTTATCAGAAACCCAGGCCACGTCAGTGGTCTCCTTGTGTACGTCCAACCCGATAAAAAGTGTGTTAGCTTTAGACATGTCGGCCTCCTGTGATTGTTTGCCTATTGGATCAACAAACAGTGTGGCTCTGGTTTAACTAATCCACGAGAAAACACGGAGGCCGACACCTGCACAGGGAATCATTATGTCTAGTTGTCAATGTTACAGAATGGCAGAGGTTTCCACTTGAGGAAGATCCTCTTTCAACTCCAGTGAAGGTTTCTCGGCTATTGAAGTGGGTACAAAGTCGAGTTCCCAAGCACAATGAAGATCGAATAGGGTTCGATGGGTGAGGGAGAGCATGGAGCCTTGGGAATTCAGCTAAATAGCTTCTGGCAATGGGTAGCCCCTTGCCTTCATCGATGTTGGAGGTGGTTGTAACTCTGGTTTTATAGAGCATTGTCATAGCTGCAAGGGGACCAAGAAGCCCTGATATAGGTGAAGTCGCAACCCATTGTCGGTGGGAATTAAATGGTTCAAAAGGACAGGTCGTCCTGCTGGCTGCCGTGTGGCCACCTTGTTATTGCGGATGATGCGCCCGCTATCATCAATCAGTTGCGAAGAGTCCTTGATACCTAAGAAACCATTGAAACATAGGCAAGGAGTCAACAATTTGTCGAAAACTATGGGTCTGGATTTTGTTTATTGTCTTGGTTTTGTTTTTGGGTTTTGTTACTGTCCCGGCTCATTGTTGAGCCACTAGAACCCGTGGACTACTGAAATTGCATTCGCCAGATATTTAAGGGAATAGAAATGAGCGTTTCGATGTATCGCAATATGATTTGGTTGGTCGTAGAAAGCCGCGACCTGGATGGAATAGTTGAACACCTGAAGGGGGAAGCGGATATCAAGTCCATCAGTGATTTGGGGTCTGCCGACGATCTGAAGTTTATCTGGAAAACTTCACACCTGGTTGTCGCGGATCTTGATGGGCTTATCTACGTTGGCGGTTGGGGCTTGCCGTTCCGGCAGTATGGCCGCAGGGACAGTATGGAGATGCTGGATGAATGCCTACGCAACCTTTCAGAATTCGCCGCTAGGTTAAGCCAGAAATTTGGGAAAACCTATGGCTTTGGCGACCATCAGGGCGGTATATACAATTTTTGGTTTATGGCAGAAGACGGTCAAGTAACAAGAAAATACGCCGTGTATCATGATGGGCTGCATGAATATGACCAAAGCCACATTTCGGCGGGTGAACCTACAGAGGCTGAGGTTCAAGCGGCCAAGCGTTGCCATATTAACGGTTTGTCTACAGGGGGAGGTTATCCGGATGAGGTGAGCGTTCGGGAAATCGCCATCAACTGGGTTCTTGATCCCCAGCAGTTTTCGCAACGCCTGATCAGAGCCAAGCTGATTGAGTGGAGCCTGAGAAAACCCGGGACATAAGAACGGGAAATACAGCTGAAAGGGGGCAGAGCGATTTACTTTTGCCGGTTAAGTGTCCAGAACTACTATAATTTGGTTGTCAACGCTATTGGAACATGAATGCCGGCAATGAGAGATGATTTTTTATTTCGTTCATAGTAATGATTTTAAAGAAAAACTGAAAAGATCACTTGTGTAAATTCGAAATAATTCCAAAGAGAAGGCAGATGAACCCATACAACGAGCAGTATTATATTCTTTCCCTGAACCACGATGAGGAAACCCTATACCTTAGCCCAGAAATGCGTTCTGCCATGAGACATTATGAGTTCACGAAACTAACGGCCGGTGATCCTATGTTTTTTAAAAATGGCTATCGGGATGAGGACCTTGCAAAAGGGGTTAAGCGACCAATTAAAAAAGCGCATATGGCAATTAACTACCCTATTATTGATGACGAGATCAAACGGGAGCTTGGTGAGGTAGACAATGAGTTTTTTCAGTTATACCCAGCTGTGATTGTCGACGACGAGCAAAATTATCATGAAGGCTTTTGGGTATTCAATATTTTTGAGTATATGGATGTTTTGAACCTTGAAGAGTGCTTGATTAACAACTACAAGCCAGGTGAAGACGAGTATGCAATAAAACGATACTCTCTCTGCAAGCAAAAGATGCAAACTATACCCGAAAATGAACGTTTGGTATTTATGCCTGAATACTCTGACTTTCCTCATGTCATGGTTCACGAGAAGATTGTTAAGGTTTTTAAAAAACTCAAGGTCGATACACTTAACTTTGTCAAAGTTTCCGACTGTGTAAACCTCCCCTAAAGTAATTTGTCTCCGTTATATGCACTACAACCTACACCGGCCCCAGCATCAGAAGAGTGAAAGTTGAAAGACTGACTGACTTCTTGATTTTGCCGGGGCTTGTTGTTTGCTGACTCGCGATGAGCGGCATCACTCCTGCTTTGACTGGGGCTGTTTTGCGGCTGCCTGGCACTGACCTTTCCCCCGAATTTAAGACCATAACATTGATGAGATTTCCAATACACTA
>NZ_JAPEHY010000063.1:0-8030 GCF_028823715.1 Shewanella sp. K8 | reverse complement strand
ATTTCTTGCCCGAACCCGGGCAATTTTTTGCTCGCCGGGCAACTTCTTGCCCGAAAGAGTTGCCCGAAAGAGTTGCCTGAAGGAATGTCCCAAGGAATAAGCTGAAGTCGACTGGCTTTAAGAGCATTCCTGTAAAAGTCTTAGAGAAGGTGTGAATAAGCCCTGGTGGCGTTCACTTTTGCAATTTGGGTATAGCTCTGGGGTAAATTAGCTCGTTGCTCATGTCTCGTCATCATAGCCCTGGGCGGCTGGTTTGACAAAATCCCCCAGAGAGCCTCCGGCTTGGTAGTGCGCGGTGATTTCCGCTTTTAAGCGAACCAGCTCAGCGCTAGGCTGGGCCCATTCACTTTCAGGCAACGGCTGAGACCAGGCCTCCAGTGCTGTTGTGTAAGCCTACCACTAATTGGTTTGTGCCTGTGAGAAAGCGCCCTTCGCAATGTAAGAATAGTAGTCAATACAATCAGGACAGTTAATTAACAGGCTAAAGCCATTAACTCATGTAATTATTGCAGAGTTTCAAACTCTGTCTACCAACTGGCAGAAAGCAGTACTATTAAATAATAGTCCATTGCTCTTGCACAATCTTGGCTTTAGGCAATTTCTTTAGTACGAACGCTTTAACTTCCTCATAATTATCTTTAGTACAAAATATTGCATCATTATAATACCAGCTACGACTTCTAATATGAACAATACGTCTTTTAGGATTAAGATTAATTAGACTCGCCTTATCTTCATCTACCATCTTACTATCATCCCAAAGAACAGGAATATAGTGAGCCTTTTCCGGTTCAGAAGGCTCTACCTTTTTAAAACTCAATAACGCCAGGCCGCCGACACCCACCAATAAAAATGGGTGTATAACCAGAGCTATCGGCACAAGGATAAGAGTCATAACTCGCAGAACCCACATCAAAACTTCCGGGTTAATGGCGCCATAACCCCACCTTGGACACAGTTTAACCTCATCCCTTAAAAAGCCCGATTCGGTGATCTTATATGCTACATGGTGATATTGAAGCCGAGTGAAATAATAAATTATCAATAAAATCAAAGAAAGGAAAACGCCAATACCGATAACTGAATTCCAATCATCAGGTTGTGGATTTTCTGATGCTAGATTTATCAATGAAAAAAACAACATAGGGATACCTGCGAAAATCCCCCAAATCATTAAAATCGATGCCAAACCACTAAATCGATGAAAAAAAGCCCTTGGCATAGTCCACTGAAAGATTGCGGGTTCATCTTCAAGCTTGGCAATATCAGCTTGTGTGAAAAGCCCATTCTCGAGACCATACTTGCTATACTGGATATAGTTTGGTCTTTTTACTAATTGGCTCATCATTCGTCCAAATCAATTGAAAATTCACTTTAAATGGATAATTCTTCTTGAACTATTTTTGCCTTTGGCAACTTTCCTAAAACAAATTCTTTCACATCATTATAATTCTCTTTCGTGCATAATATCGCTGCTCCATTAGACCAATCTTTGCTCCTGACATGAATAATTCTTCGGCTATCACAAATATTAATTATACTTAACTCGCTAGCAGCCTCTAAACCTTTCTGATGCCAGAATACTGGAATGTAATGAGCGTATTCAGGCTCGCCCTTGGGGAATGGGTAAAAACTTAGCAAGGCTAACCCTCCCGCCCCAGCCAACAGCAATGGATTGACCATCAAGGCGATAGGGATCACCAAGAGTGCGACGCCTCTTAAGACAAAGAGAAATGACTCCGGCACTTCATTTTTATAGCGCCACTTAGGGTAAGTTTTCACTTTATCCCTTAGAATACCGGACTCAGTGATTTTATAGGCCACACTGTGGTATTGACTCCTGGAGACATAATACAAAACCATAACCATTGAAAACATGAGAAAAACCATCATAAATACGGCTTTCAGTGATTCATAACTAGGAGGTGTACTGCTCATCAAATTACCAAAAAGAAAAATGCCCCCAGGAATCCCACAAAAGACACCTAACACTTTCAAGTGATGCACTAACGGGGAGTCCTTCCAAAAAAAAGCACGCGGCATAGTCCATTGAAACAGAGCCGGTTCCTGCTCCAGTTTATCAATCTCTGCCTGTGGAAAGGCGCCCTCTTCAACGTAAGGGTAGTACTCAATGTAATCTGGCCGCTTAATTAACAGACTCAAACCATTACCCTATTAAAAAATCGATTATGACTATACTGAATGTAGTTGGGTCTTTTTGCCAATTAGCTCATCATTCGTCCAACTTAATTTAAGTAATAACTCAAATCGACTTATCTTCAATCACCTTAGCCTCAGGTAATTTCTTCAACACAAATGCTTTAACTTCCTCATAATTTTTTTTGGTGCAAAATATTGCGCCACCTTTCGTAAGATCTGCACTTGTGATATCAATAATTCTTCTTCGTGGGTTTAGATTAACTATGCTCAACTTTTTCTCATTCGCAACTCCAGATTTATGCCATAAGTTTGGAATATAGTGGGCCTTTTCAGGCTCAGAAGGCTCTACCTTTTTAAAGCTCAATAATGCCAGACCGCCGACACCCACCAATAAAAATGGGTGTATAACCAGAGCTATCGGTACAAGGATAAGAGTCATAACTCGCAGAACCCACATCAAACCTTCCGGGTTGATGGCGCGATACCCCCACCTTGGACAGAGTTTAACCTCATCCCTTAAAAAACCCGACTCGGTGATCTTATATGCTACATGGTGATATTGAAGCCGAGTGAAATAATAAATTATCAATAAAATCGAAGAAAGGAAAACGCCAATACCAATAACTGAATTCCAATCATCAGGTTGTGGATTTTCTGATGCTAGATTTATCAATGAAAAAAACAACATAGGGATACCTGCGAAAATCCCCCAGATCATTAAAATCGATGCCGAACCACTAAACCGATGAAAAAAAGCCCTTGGCATAGTCCACTGAAAGATGGCCGGTTCGTCTTCAAGCTTGGTAATATCGGCTTGGGTAAACCAGCCTCTTTCCAAGCCGTCCTGACTATACTGAATATAATCTGGCCTGTCGACCAGTTGACTCTTTTTATTCCCTTGTCCCACTCAATTCTCCTTGCTACTAGCCCTAAAAGATAATACCTGTAACTTCATTTGGTTCAGGGAAAGTAAACCTTGCTTCTTCCTCCTGTAGCTTACCCCAAACACCTAAAATTTGGCTTAAACTTTTAGGTTGTAACTTGTAGTGCCAAGTTTTATCTATGTTACGTTGTCTTGGGCGGCTAATATTCAACCATAGCTCTGACTGCGACTTTAATGGATTTTCAAATAATTCAGCCGGAGTTAAAGGTACATACATCAACCAGTATTGACTATTGTTTTCTACAATATAGCTATCATCCATCTCATCCCAGGTCTCAGGAAAGCCATTTTCAATGAGATTTCTGACTGCCTCTGGGGTAACGGCTATTGCTTCCATTCCGTCCCAATCAGAATTGGTAATTTGAGTCGCTCCCCAAAGAGTATATTCATGATAGACTTCCGCCAATTCAATATGAGTCCCTGCTGTTGGTAGATTGAACAGTAGCCAGCAGCCGGATACCGTTTCGTGGTTTAATAGCTGGTTTGGAATACTGGATTTTTCCAAGATAGCGGCCAGTTTCGATGAACAAGAGGGCTGCATATAAACCGCAGGCTTTAGCAATATATCTTGCAGATGTTGGAATGCCTCGTGGGGGGCATCTTGCCACAGTGGAGAGGAACCAAAATCACTATGATCCAACCATTTGTCAATATCGTCGCGCGAAAAAAAGATAAATGCAATGGAAGATAACAGGTAAGCCACACCGGCAATTGCCAGTATTGGAAGGATAAGCGGTGAACCAGCAACAAAGCCGAAAGCTGCTAGAGCTTGAATCGCCATGCCGCCAAGACTGACTGCAAGTGAGGCTTCTTGGACCCATTTCAGCGATCTTTCCACAGCATTCAAATCTGCCGGATTCTCGCCCCAAAGCCCCAACTCCTGGCCAATCTGAGCTATTTCATAAGCATTTGCTACTGCTGAGGCAACACCTAACGAAAGAGCTGCCATACGGAAACTACTCAATACCTTGGCAAATTCAATGCCATGAACACCAGTAGCCTGCTTAAAAGAGAGTTTAAATAGAGGAACAACCCTGTCTTTAACTAAATATGTCGCTTTATAGATGCTCTTCTCTCCAGATGCCGTCACTGTTTGCTTGATCTTGGTAAGCAGAGGATCATACCAAATAGCCGCGATACCAAAGGCAACAAGATACCCTGTATTGTAAATCAGTGTATGAAGCTTTTTACTTTCAGCATCGGAACTGTCGAACTTAAAGGAGCCCCAAGAGTACTTCTCTGGCATAGGTGTATATAGTAAGTTGATATACCCAAGTAAAATAGCCGTTCTGCCCAAGGTAATGTGACTTGCCAGCTTTTTGCCTTTATCCAGATAGCCTTTTATCCCTTCAGAGAGTTGGCGTCGGCTTTCCAGTGTCACCGCCTGTTGCTTGGCAGCAGCCCAATAGGGCTTCTCTTCCACAAGCAGTTGAAGTGCTTCTTCTGCCTCGGAGATCTCACCGGTTACTTTTTGTAGTTTGTTTCTAAATTCTTTACCTTTGCCTGCAGCTCTTCTGACTGCCTTCTTTCGTCCCTGCTTATAAGTTTTCTTATTTTTCTTTTGTTTCCTTTTGGCGTCCTTAGTCTTTTTATCAGCATTGCCAATTGCTTTTTTCAGATTGCTTTCTTGTTTTTTCAAGCCCCCTACTTTTCCTTCCAAAGCAGAAAGCTTTTCCTGATAAGTCTGAAAAGCTTTTTCATAGTCAAAAAGCTCTTCAATTTTCAGTGGGATATCTTCAACAAAAGAGTTAATCAGCAGTGATTGCAACATTAAGCTGGTTGAATGGGTAGAGATCCCCTTTTCCCCCCGAAACAGAGGGAAAATGGCTTCCAGTACATGCGACCAGCCTTGGGAGGTTTTATCGGCAAAGGCTTGTCGCATTGCATCCAACGTCTTGTGGACATCTTGATGCAAATCGGTAGCCCATTTGTGCTCTATAAACGGCAACTCATTAAATGCCGCTTTAACCTCGTTCATCCTTAATACTGCGTTGTTACTTACTGATACTCCGGTTGCCGACAACAAAGCCGCCGGTTTTTGTAGGTGTCCGTTGAGCTCTTGGTGCAATAAGGGGTCAAAACCGCTCGTGGTCAGAGCAATCAACGCCTGAGCCTTGGAGGCACTCGAAAACGCACTGGCAAGAATGTCTCTTTTTGCATCATCAAGAAACATCACCAGCAACTGTAGACTGTCGCTCATCCAAGTTGTTAAGCCCTCTTGATGGCTGGGATGATGACAATCTGCTCCTAATACTCTGGCATCGGCCTGAATATGAAAGTGGCAATCAAACAGCTCATCCACCCTAGGCCCAATCTCTTCCATTAATGCGCTATCATGCTGCAAGTGTTTTGTCAGAAAACTTTCAGCTTTCTGCATATTGGCATATTTACGCCTATCTCTTTCAGCCTCCCAACGAGGCAAATCCAGATTCCAGGCCGAGCCATATTCGGCAGCAAGCTCTTGTTCAAGCTTCAAGAATTCATCAGGTGATACAATGCCTTTTGCTCCTTGAGCGGCATAAATCCTAAGCTGATCTTCATATCTGTTTACGGCTTCCCGATAATCGGTCAGTTTATCCAGATAACGGTTGATTGCCAGTTCATTCCCTCTGACTTTTGGCGGCAACTTATCATTGTGTAGCCATCCATCCTCACCGAGCATATCAAGACCGCCACAAATCTGAACTACCGCTTTGGCATTCATCCGGCGATACATTTCATCCTCATTAAACTCATGCATCTGTCCGGATAGATAAAAGGTTTGAGAGGCGATATCACAGATATCCGACCAAATATCATCCAGTGCGACCATCAGGGCCGAGTCTTTATCGCTTATAGGGCCTAGGTAGGTAGTCAGGGGTTGAACCGGCTTACCGCTGATCTTTTCATCTCCCTCCCCTCTGTCTTGCAGGGAAGGAACCGCCAGAGGGAACTTGGCCTCGCCGGCAATATCGGCAACCTGGCTCAACACCTTGATTGGGGCAGTATGGGGCTCTGCCATAGTGCGGCAAAATCCGGGCAATGACAGCTTGCGTCCCCAACGACGCTGGGCTTCGCCATTACTGCGATAATGCTCCAACATAGGCCAGGAACACCTTAGCTGGCTGAACATCAGATACAGCTCAGAGCCGCGGTTATATTCCAGATAGACTTTAGGCTCCAGCGCTGTACCGCGCTCGCTGAGCGGTTTGTCGGCCTCATTGTCGCCAAACTGGTAACGGATCAGCTGAGGTCCCCTGACTTCATATTCGTGCAGGGTCTTTTCGGTTTGGTTCCAGACATAAAGCCAGCCATCGGTAAGCTGACGCAAGGTGTAGCTATTACATTTGAGTTGTTTGCTGAAGTAGCCACCGGGGAAGTTACCTTCTGAAGGCAAGTTGTGCTTGGGGCAAGGCTCCGGCACCAACTGGAATTCATCCAAGGCATAACGCACAGGCACGATTTTGACGGTTTGCGCCTTGAGTGGGCAAGTTGCCAGTAAAGAACCGGCTTTAGTATCCGACTCTTGAGTGGCCTTATCGTTGGCATCCTGTTGTTGTCTATCGGCCGACATGAGTAACTCCTTGTAACGCATTGGCTCTTTGTTGATTTAACTGCTTGGCCAAATCTGCGGCTTGTGCCAAAGCCGCAGATTTGTCACTTCCCCGGGTTTGCATCAGGTTAACTATGCCGGCGTACTCTGATTGAGAGATGGGTTCATCACTAGCCAGGTGCTGATCAAGCAAAGCCCCGGAAGCACTGCTTGTCTGATTACCGATAAGGTTCTTTTCAAAGTCGGCACCGAGATAACCCAAAATATTGCCGTAAAGAAAAATGTCCCGCTCCGATTCCCACCCTTGCGCGGCGGCGCGCTCGGCAATAGCCAAGGTTCCCGCCAGGGAAACCGAACCAAACTCATCAGCAAAGAAGTGCCTCAAATGCTGCTGCAGCCTAAGACCAAATTGCTGCCAGCAGACCTGCTGCATCACCTTGAGGTGGTCATCGGTCAACTGAAAGCGCTGAGTTGCCTCACTGGACTGAGCCGACTGAGGCACTCGGCAGTGCCAGTGTTCGGCAATAGTGTCATACACCCAAACCCGGCCGAATATACCCGCCGGGAACAGTGCTTCCAGCGGCAGTTGCGCCGCCATAAAGCCCGCCAGCACTCTGGGATCCTGATAGCGAAATAATACCTGGTGGCCCAGCGGATGTTGCTGCAAAGGTAATTGCTGAAAATAGCGCAACAATTCAGCACTGGAGGCGGTTGACTCAAATAGCCAGACACTGTCCCGGTAGCAAAGCTGTTGCTCCAACCAATCCAACAACTGACTATCGGCAGGACATTGCAGCAGCAAGGGTTGAATATCGCCGAGAGACTCGAACTGAGTCCCTTGATACAGGGGTAGCATAAAGACGCGGTTGTCCAGCTGATACAGGGTCTGCGCCAGGTTTCGGTGCAAACAGGCATCCCAAAGCAGATACAGCTGCCCCTTGAGTCCAGCGAGTTCAGGCAGGGGCATCTTCTTCCTCCGGCTGCTCGCAAATTTCACACACACCTTTAGCCGTACTGGCAGCCAGCAGCAGAGTGCCACTCTGCTGGGATGGATTGGGCAAAATCACTTTTTCGCCTTGGGGCAACTCGGCAGCGGCCACTTCACCCGGAAGCTCCGGTGCCTTGCCGGCAAAGCCGCTGCCTGAGCCGGGGCTGCCGCCCGAGTTGAGATTAACTGCCGTGCCGCCCAGGTGCACCCCGGCCGGGTCCACTTTGACGAAGCTGCCACCGGCACTGATACTGATCTCGGCGCCGGCATCGAGCACAATTTTCCCCAATGACTTGAGATGAACTTCACTGCCCACCTCGAGCGCCTCTTTGGCGGCGACTTTCTGCTGATAGCTGCCATCCACTATCAGGCTCTTGTCGCCTGTTACCTGCTGACGGGACTCGCCC
>NZ_JAPEHY010000062.1:0-8974 GCF_028823715.1 Shewanella sp. K8 | reverse complement strand
GTAAGCTCTGCCTCGCCATCCCTGGCTCGGAAGGTCACAGTTCCGCCTGTGCCTGAAAATGAGGTGTATGTCTGCGGGCATATAGGTAGCTTCAAACAAGTTAACTCTCACAGAATTGCACCAATTCCCCCTTATGAGGGAAATCCAGCAGCGCCTATGTCGGCAGCAGCGGTGCGAGCAACCCTCGAGGGCGTTAAGCGGTCACATCCGCGCTCCTTGACTGAGGCACGCTTGAGCGAAGCGATGGATTTGCGGGGCGGCACTACATGTTTTTGTTAATTGCTAGAACTTGTCTCCAGCAACATACTGTCCATTTACATGCAACTTCAGTTTCACGGTAAAGATGGCATGAGCAAAGACTTCTACAAGGTGCTCTACACCTTCTACTACAATCTTTTTTGCTACCAATGGCGAGTTCTTGTCCAGAGCAAAAAATGAATTATCCTTTACTACTATTTCGCCATCTACAAATAACTTTGCTCCACTAAACCAAGTGTTTTCAAACTTGATGTGTGTATTACCAATATTCGTTTCTATAACTTTCTTTGGCACAGATATTCCCTCTTTGTGCAATTAACGCTTTGCTTTGGGACCGTAGAGAAGCGCAGCATATATAGAGGTCCCAGCCGCGTAGCGGCGATAACAGTAATTTGTTATGCGATATTTTGAGAGTAGAGATTCTCATCAAGTTCTCGCCTTAAATCTGAGCCAGATGAATTGAACAATGTTTCTATAGACTCAACGATTTCATCATTTCGCTGCTTCGTAACAGAGAACGCTTCCACTGCTTCACGCGTGACCAATGTTGCTGCTATTGGATTGCAAAGTATGGCCCAATCGGAATCAGGATACCAAAGAGCAACAAACAAGCAATTGCCGCGCTCAGGGTGATTAGCAGCGTTGACGTTACCGCCCAAGTTTTGAAGCAACCGCAGAATACTATTATTTTTTGAGTTAAAGGCGTTTTCCAGGTTCTCGAACTTGTGGTTATTTTGCCTATGGCGGCGCCAAGCATAGTTTACGTGGCAGGCGCCAAATTCAGGCCGAATATATGCTCGATCTTGGATTAATTCCAAAAAATCAAGCTAAAAATCAAGCCACCCACTGTAAAACAATAACTTAATCTTCTTTCAGTCTGCGTTCAAGCACCAGTATGGTATTTGAGCACCCGGAGGTAGAAAGATATCCGTGAGTTGCAGAGGTTTGATGAAATCGAACATATTTCACGCAAAAATGCGATATTTGAGCTGTGCTAGCCCTACCCATGGTTCAGGGGATTTCAATGACAGCGGTTGAGTTAAATAGCGTGGGGTTCAGGCCGTTTGAAAGTACTGACAGCTGGTTGCAAAATGTCGTCGTCGCTTCTCCAAGTGTTCGCAGTAACAGCTGAGCTCTTGCAAGGTGCCCACCGGGCCACGAAATAGTTTTCCAAATTCAGTGGTAAGCTTGAGCCAGTTCTCATGAGGGATATTCAACCGCGTCAGTAGCTTGGTACTCTTTTCACTTATCACGCCACGTTTATCATCGCGAATACAACGCCCGGTATCATCCACCAATTCAAGATAATCCTTGAGCCCAAACGCAATACCACTGGGCTGATTACTGCATTCATTGCCAATAAAGGGCAGTAGCTTGGCGGGTTGTTCGCATTTCAAGGCTGCCTGAATACGTAGCTGAATGCTGGTATGTTCCGACTGCTCAGGCGTATCGGCCATCTTTGCTCTGATGGGATTGAGGTCAACGTAGGCCATGCAGGTTAACACGGCGGCTTCATCCAGTAAGGCTTGCGACTTAAATCTTCCCTCCCAGAATCGGCCTGTACAGTTATCCTCTTGATTGGCTTGACGCGCTATCGGTTCATTGAGACAACGCATAAACCAGCTGATGTCACATAACCTGCTGCGATAAATCGCGATAGTATTCTTCAGCCTGGGGACTTCATACGCTTCAATCAGCTCACCCTGGGTGAATTTGCGGGTTAACTCGTCACCTTTGAATAACTTATGCCATTGCTCAAGCACTTCTCTGTCTGTCCATCGGTTTGCTATCTCTATATCGATATGCAACACCAGATGCAGATGATTACTCATGATGGCGAATGCCGCCACATCAATGGCAAAAACAGCTTCCAGTTCAAACAATAACGATTCCACCCATCCACGGCGGTGGTCATAATTTTTACCCGAGTAGGCATCATCACCACACAAGAAAGCTCGCCGTACCACGCGGCTGCAACAGTGGTAGTAAGATGTATCTTCAAGGCTGATTTGAGTTCGGCGAGGGCGCGGCATAATAACCTCCTTGTTAAATGCTTAAACAAAGCATAGTCGGTGGCTAACTACCGCGCCATTAACGCAGGGTGTCCATATTCTCATACTCGCCATAGAGAGAATCTACTTCAAAATTATTCTCTTCGGCCCACTTGGCAGGGACGAACTCAATGGGAACTTGCCAAACGGCCACTTAACTCTCCTGCAACATAACAGTTGTATAGTACGCATGCGCGTTTTAGTCCTCGGAGGAGTGTAAACGCGCATCGCTATCTGTTTGTATTTGCTGGATATAATACCATTTAGTCCTAATATCCCTTGCAGCTAAACGCGCATGCGAGGTTTCTAAACCTATTATCTACCAGCTGTATTTTTTAACATTATGAATTTAACAGTATTTCCTGCAATATTACGGAAATAACGCGCAAGCTTAGCTGCAAATTCCCGGCATTTTGTCCAGAACGTCAATAATACTGTGTAAAAAATCAGTTCTGAGGTGCTTTTCATGAGCGCCGCAAACGCTACAACCCAAGCCCTACAAAAACGTTAAGTAAAGCCATGGCTACCGCACGGGTCCAAACTCTGTTCGTCCCTGCATTCCGCTGAAAACGAAAAAGTGTTGCTGTTTCTGACCTAAAGCTTAAGGAAGCGCTAAAGCTAAGCGCTTGAATTAGCTTTACAATAGCCAGTACTGAATGTGAAAACAATTAGCCAAAGGTCAAGTTTTGACAAAGGCAACAACACCCTGATTTGGTTTGTTTTTGAAGCAGAATTGACTGAGTGTTTGCATTCTTCCCTGTTTTTGACGGTCACAGTCCCACCAGAACTAGAGCCTGAAAATTAGGTGTATGTCTGCAAGCACTTCAGATATTTCAAGCTACTCCATTCTTACAGAATTGCACCAACTCCCGCTCGAAGCGGCCGCAGGGCGTTGATGACAATCGCGTAGCGAGGCATGGATGCCGAAGCAGCGCCAGTCGAATCAGGGATGAGCGTCTGGCGCGATAGCGAATTGGCATCATAAGCACAAGGGGTTTTCCGCTGCGTCGCGGGTCGCTGGGGGTTTGGAAAGGGGGCGAGTCGATACAGCCCCCTTTCCTCGGGTGTGGGGAGAAGCTCCACGACTTTGGGCCGCTGGCACAGCGGCTAATATAGCTTCCAGCTAAAAGTTCCTAAGTTAGTATTGGCGAGCTTCCGGCCACGATGTAGTCCATCACCTGCGGTGCGCCTTTCGCACAGGCGATCCTGTGACACGGCGTGAATACGTCCCTGTTTTCGACGGTCACAGTTCCGCCTGTGCTTGAAAGTGGGGCGAAGCTCCACGACTTTAGGCCGCTGGCACAGCGGCTAACATAGCTTTCAGCTCAAAATAGCCAAAAACATTGGTTGGGCCTCCGGCGGCGGATGTTTCCCATTGCCTGCCAACACAGGCATAAAAAAGGATGACCTTGGGTCATCCTTTTTAGCAACTTACTGAGTTGATATTAGATCAGAGTCTATCCAGCACTGCTTGGGTGAAGTCTGTGGTGCCATGGGTACCACCGAGATCACGGGTAGTGCGGTCGCCTTCTTCGATAACCGCAGAAACGGCGGCGCGAATGGCGGCGGCTTTATCTGACATACCCAAGTATTCCAACATCTGGATAGATGCCAGGATCACTGAAGTTGGGTTCGCCAGGTTTTTGCCGGCAATATCCGGGGCACTGCCGTGAACCGCTTCAAAGATAGCGGCGTTGCTGCCGATGTTGGCGCCCGGGGCCATGCCCAGACCACCCACCAGACCGGCGCAGAGATCTGACAGAATGTCACCGAACAGGTTGGTGGTGACTATCACGTCGAAGTTTTCCGGGTTCATCACCAGCTTCATGCAAGTGGCGTCAACAATCATCTCTTCGGTAGTAATATCCGGATAACGCTGGCTGACTTCACGGGCCACTTTCAGGAACAGGCCTGAAGTCGACTTCATGATGTTGGCCTTGTGGACTATGGTCACCTTCTTGCGACCTTCCTTGCGAGCCAGTTCATAGGCGAAGGTAGCAATCTGCTCGGCACCCTGACGGGTAATGATACTGGTGGCTTCGGCAATGGCGCCGTCTTCAGACAACTTTTGTCCCAGGCCTGAGTACATACCTTCAGTGTTTTCACGCACTGTGATGATGTCTATGTTCTCATATCTGGCTTGGGTGCCCTTGAAAGAAAGCACAGGACGTACGTTGGCGTACAGGCTGAACTTCTTACGCAGGGTTACGTTGATGGAGGTGAAGCCTTCGCCAACAGGCGTTGTCAATGGGCCTTTGAGGGTGATACGGTTCTTCTCGATGAGATCCAGCGTGCGCTGAGGCAGGAGCTCACCGTGTTTTTCCAGAGCAGTCAGACCGGCATCGGCAAATTCATATTCAAAGTCGCACCCCGCCTTATCGAGAATTTTCAGAGCTGAGTCGATAATGCTGGGGCCGATCCCGTCACCAGGGATCACGGTAATAGTTCTTTTTGACATGGAGAGGTCCTTCCACGGTTGGTCGTTACTGCTATTTATCAGACCATGTCAGTGACACGGTTTTCGACTGAGAATTTTGTGATTTAGATCGCCGCTATTCTATACACATTCAACGCATTTTCACAGGGAATAGTGAGCAATCTCACGCTTTTTTCTGTAGGCTGACTTGCTAAAAAGTCGGCGTCTGACCATGATGGAACGCCAACAAAATAAAAAGTCTACTTTAGTCTAACAACAATGAAAAAGAGGACGATCTTGAAGTTAACGCCCTTAGCATCGCTGCTGTTGCTGTCAGCCGGTTTCGCTACCGCAGTCAGTGCCCAGAGCAGCCCCTCACTGACCCTCAAGGATATAATGCAGTTTGAGTCGATTACCGATCAGGTTCTCGACCCACAAGGCAAGGTGCTGGCCTATAGTGTCGCGCCGGATCGCGGCGACAGCCGTGGTGTGGTCAAGTCACTGGCCAATACCAAGGTTTATGATGTCGCCGGTGGCTCCAAGCCGCAGCTGTCAGCCGATGGCCGTTACACTACCTTTACTCTGGCGCCTTCGCTGCTGGAATCGGAAAAGCTTGCTCCCAAGGCGCGCAAGAAGCTGAAAAAAGGCCTGTTGCTGCTGGATAACACCACTGGTGAGCAGCGCCGCTTTGAGCGGGTCAAGTCTTATGCCTTCAGCGAAGATGGTACTTTGCTGGCTATCTGGTATGAGGCCGATGAAGAAAGCAAAGAGAGCGCAGAGACAAACGGCATTGATGCCAAAGAGGCCTCAGCCAAAGCAGCCAATCAAGCATCCGCCCCCGAGGCTCCAGCAGCCAAAACGCCGAAACTGGATGCCGGCAGCAGTTTCGAGCTGTTGTCGCTGGCAAGCGGCAAGTCACAGCGTTTCGAGCATGTGACCGCCTGGCAACTGGCTTATAACGGCAGTGTGCTGGCACTGGCGCAAAATGACAGTGCAAGTAATAGTCACAGCATCTCTGTGCTCGATACCCGCAGCTTTGAACTCAAATCGGTCAGCAGCCAAGCCGACAAGCAGTTTGGTGCCCTGGCACTGAGCCGTGACGGCCGCTATCTTGCCTATACCCGAGGTGATGCGGCGCTGGATGCGAATGAGCGCCCCTATGCCTTGTCTCTCTACGACAGAGAGTCGGGCAAACTGAGCCAGATATTGCCAAGCAAGGGCGACAGTAAGGGTTGGCTCATTAATCGCCATGCCAAGCTGAGCTTTTCGGCCGACGGTGAGCGGCTGTTCTTCGGCCGGGTGCCCGAGATAAGCAAGCAGCTGCAAATTCCCAAGGTGGAGCAGAGCAGCGACCTGTACGACACCGCGCTGGTAAGTGCCCAGCGGGATCTACGCCTGTGGCACGGGGATGATCCGCTGATCAAGCCCAACGAAGTCAAACAGTATGAAAAAGAGCAGAGCCGCACTTATCTGGCTGTGCTGCATCTTGGTTCGCGCAACCTAGTGCAACTGGCCGACCGCAAGGTGCCGGACATTGAGCTGAGCGAACACAAGCGGGTGCTGCTGGGGAGCTCTGATATTCCCTATCGCAAGATGATCACCTGGGCCGGTTTTTACCGGGATTTTTACCTGGTGGATATCAATACCGGTCACAAGACCCGGGTATTGACCCAACAGCCAAGCGGCAGTGCGCCAACCCTGTCACCGGCCGGTAAATACCTGGCCTTTTATCAGCAGGGCGGCATCTATCTCTATGATGTGGCCAGTGGTCGCAAACATAACCTCAGCAGCAAGCTCAAGGTCAGCTTCGCCGATGAAGATCATGATTATCCATCTGCGGCGCCCGGCTATGGCTTCGGCCCCTGGCTCGAGGATGACTCAGGCCTGCTGGTGTATGACAAATACGATATCTGGCAGTTTGATACCCGCTCCCACGACGGTTTTATGCTGACAGGCGGTGAGGGCCGCAAGCAGCAGCAAAGTCTGCGTATTGAAGCTCTGGCCCAGCCAGACAAGGCTTATCCGGCCACTGTGGCGCGCAACCAGGCTGTGTTGCTGCAGGGCTATAGCCACAAGACCAAGGCCGACGGTTTTTACCGTGCGGTTATCGGCCGGGCTCAACTGACGCCGCTGTTTGCCAAAGACAACAAGCTGTCTGTGCTGGCCAGAGCCGACAAGGGTGATACCTTGCTGTTCAGTCAGGAGCGTTACGACAGCTATCCAGATCTCTACAGCTCGGCTTTGCTTGAGCCAGCCAAGGCGGTCAAGCAAACCGACTTTGATGCCCAGCGCCGCAAACTGCCTTGGGGTAAGTCAGAGCTGGTACACTGGCGCGACGGTGATGGTCGTGCAATGGACGGCGTGTTAATCAAGCCTGCCAACTATCAAAGTGGCAAGCGTTATCCTGTATTGGTATATTTCTACCGCTTTATGAGCGATCGCCTGCACGCCTTCCCGGACATGAAAATCAATCACAGGCCCAACTTTGCCTGGTATGCCGCCGATGATTACGCCATCTTTCTGCCGGATATCCGCTTTGAAGTCGGCTATCCTGGTATCAGCTCGGTCAAGGCATTGACCGCCGGAGTGCAGAAGCTTATCGACATGGGGATTGCCGATCCGGATGCCGTCGGTATTCAGGGCCACTCCTGGGGCGGTTACCAGACAGCTTTTGCCGTGACCCAGACCAATATCTTCAAGGCCGCAGTCAGTGGTGCCCCGGTAAGCAATATGACCAGTGCCTACAGCGGCATACGTCACGGCACCGGCCTTGCCCGTCAGTTCCAGTATGAAACCGGCCAGAGCCGTATCGGTGAAAGCCTGATGCGCGCGCCGCAGAAATACATAGAAAACTCCCCCGTGTTCTATGTCGATCGCATTCAAACGCCGATGATGATCATGTTCGGTGACAAAGACGATGCCGTGCCTTGGGAGCAAGGGGTTGAACTGTACCTGGCAATGCGCCGCGCCGGAAAAGATGTGGTCTTGCTGCAGTATCAGGACGAGCCGCACCACTTGAAGAAGTATCCCAACAAGCTGGATTACAGTGTGCGGATGAAAGACTGGTTCGATCATTACCTCAAGGGTGCCAAGGCCCCCGAGTGGCTTGAAAAGGGTGAAGCTTATCGCGAGCCCAAGGCGGAAGACTGAACTCCCTTTCTGCCCAAATAACTCACAGAGGCGGCCCAATTGGTCGCCTTTTTTTTCTGTTTATAGGGGAGGGGCAGGGCGATACGTACTCAAGCAGACTTGGGATGTTAAGTGTTATCTTTGGCAGTCGTTGTTGGGCAAAAGCGAGCCCGCCTTGTGTACCGACTGATGCTTACTCATTATTGTCTGCAGTAATTAAGGTTTTATTGTTTGTAGAAAGGCGTTTTACTTGCTCGGAAATTACATTGTCAAATTTTATCGATAGCAACTCCCAGAAGACCAAACATGTTGCCTGAAACTTCATCGCCAGAAAGGTAAATCTGGCTATCATTTGACTAATGAATCTCCATTTTATTCAACTACACAGATATCCTTTCTCTTGCTTTATATCTATTTAGCCAAGATTCACCAGAATTTAGAACTGCGCGCGACATTCTTATCTTGCTCAATTTTCTCAAAACAGATACAGCTAAAGAAAAAAGATACCCAATGTTGTTAAATATTTGGGCACTCTTCAGATGTGTCAAATGTGTAAGCAATTAAACTGGTCTTAATTTTACCTTCTTCATATATGTTGTGAAGTGCATCAAATATTTCTTTTGAAAAGAAAATTTTACTCATTCCTTTGGGCTTGAATACGTGTTGTCTACATGGTGGAAGCGATTTTATTTTATCTTCGGAAAGATAATGCTGAGTCATTGCTTTGGAAATGTTTTTGCTTTTGTCAACTACATCAACAATATTGTTTACAGCTATTAAGTAACGCCCGCTAGTTGTATCCTGGCCGGCACAAGCGAGTTTGGCGGGGTAAAAAGCTATGCCATACGGGTCAAAGCTCATTATAACATGAGCAATTTCCTTGGTAACATTAAAGCAACCTAGTTTTATTAAGTCTAAAGCATCAATATGATCCAGGTCGTTATCTTTCCAAACTATAGACTCTGAAATAGACGTAGGGTTAAAGTCATTATCCTTGTTATAAAAGAAAGATCTTTTATCATCGTACACAAAGAAAGAGTCTCCTTCATTAAAATCTTCGGTAATTGACCTTTCCCCGAGATTAGTACCAATCTCTTGATGAGATTTTCCAGCTTATGCT
>NZ_JAPEHY010000061.1:0-9650 GCF_028823715.1 Shewanella sp. K8 | reverse complement strand
TTCTTTCTGAAAGTCAGAGAGGCGTTCCCCGGAGATCCGCGATGAACCTTTTTTTTGCCTCTAATTTCCCGCCATTCTTCCAGGTTAAGTTTCAGTTAAAAGTGTCACGGCAAAATGGCCGGCCGCTTGTCGTAGATGTTACGGCCATGAAAATAGAACCGGCAGCCGAGCCGGCAGACAGGGAAATCAGATGCAGTCCAATCATTCTCAGCAACCGCTCGAAACCGCCAAGAGTGGCTGGTTTATCCGCTTCCTCAATGTGGTGGAGCGCCTTGGCAACCTTTTGCCACATCCCATCACACTATTTGCGTTGTTTTGCGCAGCCGTCATCCTGATCTCCGGCATTGCCGGTTATTTTGAAGTCACAGTGGTGGACCCTCGTCCCGAAGGCGCCAGTGGCCGCAGCGCCGATGGCCTGATCCATGTGGTCAGTCTAATGAATGCCGAAGGGCTGCGGATGATAGTCTCCAACCTGGTGACCAACTTTACCGGTTTTACGCCGCTGGGCACTGTATTGGTGGCCTTGCTCGGGGTAGGGATTGCCGAACGCTCAGGACTCTTGTCCGCCGGCATGCGGGCGCTGGTGATGGGAGCCTCCAAGCGCCTGGTTACCCTGACTATTGTCTTTGCCGGAATCGTCTCCAATACCGCCGCCGAGCTGGGTTATGTAGTGCTGATCCCCATGGCGGCGATGATCTTCCATTCTCTTGGCAGGCATCCCTTGGCGGGGTTGGCGGCGGCCTTTGCCGGGGTATCCGGTGGCTACAGTGCCAACCTCCTGCTGGGAACCGTGGATCCCCTGTTATCCGGGATCACCGAAGCGGCGGCGCAGATGATAGACCCTGACTACACTGTGGGCCCCGAGGTCAACTGGTACTTCATGTTTGTCTCCACCTTTGTGATCTCTTTCCTCGGCGCCTTGGTGACAGAGAAAATCGTTGAACCCAAGCTCGGTCGCTATGATGTCTCTGAAGCCAGTGTCGATCTGGAAGATCAGCGGATGGAAACCGTCACCGAACTGGAGAAAAAGGGGCTGAAAATGGCTGGTTTGGCGGCGCTGCTGCTCGGCGCAGTCTTGGCCTTGACCGTGGTACCTGAGTGGGGCCCACTGCGTCACCCCGAGACGGGGGAAGTGGCCGGCTCGCCGTTTCTCAAGGGAATCGTGGTGTTTATCTTTATCTGCTTTGCCATTCCCGGGCTGGTATACGGTAAGGTGGTGGGCACCATGAAAAAAGATACCGATGTGATCAACGCCATGTCCCACAGCATGAGCACCATGGGCATGTATATCGTATTAGTGTTTTTCGCCTCGCAGTTTGTGGCCTTCTTCAAGTGGACCAATCTGGGCGCCGTGTTGGCGGTGACCGGCGCCGATGCTCTCAGCGCCCTGGGGCTGACCGGGCCGATAGTCTTCCTGCTGTTTATCATGATGTGTGGCTTCATTAACTTGATGCTCGGCAGTGCCTCGGCCCAGTGGGCAGTGACGGCGCCGATATTTGTGCCCATGTTGATGTTGGTGGGTTATGCGCCGGAAACCATTCAGGCGGCCTATCGAATAGGTGACTCAGTGACTAACCTGATCACGCCCATGATGAGTTACTTTGGCCTGATCCTGGCGGTCGCCGCGCGCTACAAGAAGGACCTGGGGATAGGTACTCTGGTGGCCACCATGTTGCCATACACGCTGGTGTTTTTCGTCGGTTGGACCCTGTTCTTCTTCCTCTGGGTATTCGGCCTGGGGCTGCCGGTTGGCCCAGGTGCGGCTACCTACTATTCACCGGCGGGCTGATGGTCTGTAACAGTGAATGACTGAGGATGTTGTGGGAAGGGGCTTAGGTGATATACGCTAGCCCCTTTTTTAATCTTTTGGCTTTATTCGGCAATTCGGCGCCGCGGCTTAAGGACGGCTAAAGCCAGAGTAAGTCTTGCGCCAGTTGCTGGGGCTCACCCCCAGGGCGCGTTTGAAGGCGTCTCGCAGACCGGCGGCACTGGCAAAACCGCAGCTGGAGGCGATCAGTTCCACCGACATATGGCTCGACTCGAGCAAGGATTGCGCCCGGCGGATCCGCGCCTGCCCCAGCCACGCCATAGGCGCCAGTCCGGTTTGCTCCCGGAACTTACGGTTCAGGCTACGCTGGCTTAAACAGGCTCTTTCTGCCAGTTGTGCCAAGGTCAAAGGCAGGTGCAGATTGTCCATCAACCAGAGTTGCAAATTGGCCAGCTGTTGCTGCTGCGGCAGCCATTGGCGATGAATTCTTTGCGACTGACAACCCTGACGCTCGAGCGGCATCACAAAGAAGTCGGCCGTGGTCTCGGCGACCTGGGCGCCAAAGTCGCTGGCTATCATATGCAGACACAGATCCTGGCCCGCGGCCAATCCCGCCGAGGTCAATAGCTGGCCGTTGTCGACAAACAGCATGTCCTCTTCCACCTCTATATTGGGATAACGCTTGGCCAGTTCGGGCGTCAGTTGCCAGTGGGTAGTTGCCCTGAGGTTATCCAACAGGCCTGCGGCGGCCAATACGCAGGCGCCGGTGCAGATAGATGCCAGTCGCACTCCGGCCCTCGCGGCTTGCTGCAGCGCCTGAAGGACCTCAGGCTCGTTGAATGCCAGGGGATTGCGGATGCCGGGGATTATCACAGTATCCACTTGACTCAGCAGCTCAAGCGGGGCGATATCCGAGATGCTCAATGCGCCGCTGCAGATGGATTGCTCCGGGCCGCAAAAGCTTACCTGGTAAGGTTTGTGGCCGCCGCTCAGGGAAACCAGAGGAAACATCTGGTAAGGAATGGCGAGATCGAAGGCCACAAAATCCCTCAGTACCAGAATCACAATCCTGTGCTGAGGTTGAGAAAGAGCTGAAGACATGTTTCCTGCCCGGCGCCATTCCGGCGGCCCAATAGCGTATGTGTGCAAGGCAATCTAGTTCAAGCTCAAAACCCTGTACAGCGGCTTGTGGCCAAAGTGACCGCCTGGATCACAGCCTGCCCAAGTTGGCCAGACTCTTGCGGCAATTGGCCGGTAACCGGCTGTTGCAGCCTGCAATAGGTTACTAATCTCAACGGGACTTTCTGACTCAAAGGAGCGTTTATGAACCGTCGAGACTTTACCTTATCCTGCCTGGGAACGCTGGCCGCAGCCTCTCTGGGCGGTGTGGCACCTCAAGCGTTGGCCGCGGGCGCCTCAAGCCAACGGCCGGCAGCAAACTCTTTACCCGCCGGCACAAAAACCAGCACGAGCGGCAAGCCACATATCGCCTTTGTACTGTATGAGGGCATGACGGCCCTGGATCTCATAGGGCCGGCTGAAGTGCTCGCCGGTGAGCAGTTTGATGTGGACTTTGTCTGGTACGACAAGGAGGTGGTCTATGCCGAGAGCCGCGCCAACAAGCGTTTGGGGTTAATGCCAACCGCAACCTTTGCCGAGATTGAGCAGACAAACATTCTCTGCGTTCCGGGAACCAGTAATCCATACAAACAGCTGGAACGCACCGAAATGATTGACTGGGTGGCTCGGGTCGGCGCCAAGGCAGACTGGGTCACCAGCGTCTGTACCGGCTCATTTATTCTCGGGGCCGCCGGTTTGCTCAAGGGGTATAAGGCCACCTCTCATTGGGGCGTGTTGCAGGACTTGCGCTACTTTGGCGCCGAGCCTGTAGTCGATAGAGTGGTTCACGACCGCAATCGAGTCACAGGCGCCGGGGTCACTTCAGGGATCGATTTTGGTTTGCTGCTGCTGTCGCTGCTGACAGATGAGCAGACAGCCCGCGGCAAACAGCTGGTGCTTGAATATGATCCCCACCCCCCTTTTAACAGTGGTTCGCCCAAGCTTGCTTCTCCTGCCTTGTTGGAAGCGGTGCGCGGTGGTTATATGGATTACCTGCAAGCGGTTGCCCCCAACTCCCGCAGCCAACTGCAGGCCCTGGCAAGCAACTTGGGGATCAAGCATCCCTGAGACAGGCCTTTAAGATTTAGCTTCAAGGCGTTGTAAATGAGGACGAAAATGGTTCCGTTTTTGTTCTAACTATAAGCTATTGTTGAACTTTTTCTATTGTCATACACTATCGGGCCCTTTGGTTTGTTGGTTGGGCCCGCATGCGTTTTTCTTCTGCACGTCTGTTGCTGCTAATGGCTTGGTTGGCCACGAGTTTTACCCTGGCCGCCGAGATAGGCGACACGGCCGTGGTCGGTAAACTCTATTTCAGCGGCGCCGAACTGCCCGGGCAATTGACTCCAGAGGGGGCCACTTGGTGGCCGGAGCCTACTTGGTTGCTGTGGCTCATGGGCCTTGGCAGCTTCTTTTGCCGTTTTCGTTGTTTTGCGCTCTGGCTGCTTGCTTTGCTGGCGTTGCAACTCAAGTTTGTCATTCGGGTCGACGACAGCCTGCTGTGGAGCAGTTGGCTAGTGTTGCTATTGCCGACACAAGTTTTGTTTGGCCTGATTTTGCTGTTGATTGACCGGGGCGAGGACGCACGAGCCCAGGTAATCACCCTTGACTGACGATAGTCCAAGTCCCAAGCCGTATTAAGGGAGAACAATAGATGTCCAGAAAAGCCAGAGCCGCCATGGTCTCGGTCTGCTCCAATATTTCGCTGATCATCATGAAGGTGGCGGCGGGTATTGTCAGTGGCTCGGTCAGTATCATTTCAGAAGCGATTCACTCCGCCATGGATTTGGTGGCGGCCTTGATCGCCCTGTTTGCCGTGCGCCGCGCCGATGTGCCGCCTGACTGGGATCATCCCTACGGCCACGACAAGATAGAGAATGTTTCCGGGGTTATTGAGGCGCTGTTGATTTTGGCGGCGGCCGGCTGGATTATTTTCGAGGCTGTCGGCAAGTTGCTCAGCCCCTCAGAGGTGGAAGGCCTGGGCTGGGGGGTATTAGTGATGCTGTTGTCGGCGCTGGTTAACACAGGCGTCAGTGCCTATCTCTACCGGGTGGCCAGGGAAGAGCAATCGGTGGCGCTTGAGGCCGATGCCCTGCACCTTAAGGCCGATGTGCTCACCTCGCTCGGGGTAGCCGTGGGGCTGCTGCTCATCTGGGTGGGTGGTTATTTTGGCCATAATCTGGCGCTGCTGGATCCCATAGTGGCCATAGGGGTGGCACTGTTTATTCTCAAAGAAGCGATAAGCATGCTGGATCAGGCCTTCAAGCCGCTGCTGGATCACAGCATCAGCGAAGAGGAGCTGAACCAGGCCGCCGAGATAATCGCGTACCACTGTCCCAGCGAAGGGGGCTTTCACGACTTGCGCGGCCGTCAGGCGGGCCGGCGGCGTCATATTGACTTCCATCTGACCTTGCCCAAGGAGATGAGCGTTGGCCATTCCCATGCCATCTGTGACCGTATCGAGCAGGCCTTGATGGCTGCCATTCCCCATGCGGCGGTGTTTATCCATGTGGAGCCGCTGGAAGAGCAGCCCGAAGAAGAGGGCTTACTGCAACAGGGCGCCTGAAGCGGCGCCCGTATGGCTGCATCAGAGCCCTTGATGGGGGCCGAACACTTCGTAGTGGATCTGCGCTTCCTCAATACCCAGAGCCAGCAACTGCGCCTTGATGCTCTGCATAAAGCCTATGGGGCCACAGCAGTAGAATTGGCCCTCGGATGGCAGCATGGCCGCTATCGGTTCCAGCACCATGGTGCCATTCAGGTCATAATCCTGTCCCTGAATATCAGTCTCAAGCGGCTGGCGATACCAGGTCAGTGCCTTGAGATTTGTCTGCTCGGCCTGTTTGCGGCGTATCTCTTCGGTAAAAGCATGCTGGGCGCCATTTTCACAGGCATGCAGCCATAGTGTCTCGGCGCAGTCTTGCTGCAGGCGGCTGTTTAACATGCTCAGCATAGGCGTCAGGCCAACTCCGGCAGATAGCAGCACAACCCGGGTGTCAGGCTCAGTATTCAGGAAAAAATCCCCCGCCGGCGGGATCAGCTCAAGCTCGCTGCCAATATCGAATTCATTATGCAGCAGGTTGGAAACCAATCCTTCGTTTTCACGTTTAACGCTGATGCGATAGTTGCGGCCGTTGGGGGCATCCGACAATGAGTATTGGCGGATCTCGGTATGGGCCAGCGCCGGATGGCTGAGTTTGAGGTTCAGGTATTGCCCCGGCTTAAAATCGGCCACAGGGCCGCCATCCTTGGGCGTGAGTTCGAAGGAGGTAATGGCGGCAGACTCGCGGCGTTTGTTGCTGACAACAAAGGTGCGGGTGCCGCTCCAACCTCCTTGTTTGCCTGCGGCATCGGCATAAATCTGTGCTTCGCGGCCAATAAAGATATTGGCCAACACCCCATAAGCCTTCTCCCAGGCGCCCAGTACCTCTGGCGTGACGGCATCGCCACCGAGTTCTTCCAGAGTGGCTAGCAGATGCTTGCCGACTATGGCGTATTGCTCGGGTTTGATCAGAAAGCCTGTGTGTTTCTGGGCAATTCTTTCCACGGCTTCACCGAGAACGGCCAGATTGTCGATATGTTGGGCATAGGCGGCGACGGCATTGAACAAGGCTACAGGCTGATCGCCCTTATGCTGATGAGCCAGGTTGAACACATCTTTCAATTCAGGATTGTGGTGGAACATGCGCTGATAGAAGTGTTTGGTCAGCGCTGGGCCGGCGGCAACCAGCAGGGGAATAGTACTCTTGACCACTTGGATAGTGTGTTGATCCAACATAAAGACAACCTCAAAGATTCATTTAAGTTATATGTTCCGCGATAAAATAAACATGCATTTGATTTGGATCAATAAAAATCCTGACTGGATCTGTCAGGTATTCAGCATGGTTTGCAAAAACACTCGTGTGTGTGATGCATGTCTATGTTTTATCGTATATGGATCCTGATTCTGGCTTGTTCGCATCTCTGGTTTGCTTCTTTGTTTCGTTTCTCTGCTGCCGGTGCCAAGTTGCCTTCAGTGGTCAACAGTCTTGGCCAACAATGACTTTTGCCGCTAAAAAGCGGATAATTCCCCCAATTTTGCTCAATTTGACCCAGATCACAGCCGGTCGCCGGTTTTACCGCTGCGGCGAGTGTCATCGGGCGAGCGGGAAACCCCGCCGGAACTCGGAACTATCCAATGGAAATCAAAGTAAATTTTCTCGACAACCTCAGACTCGAAGCCAAGTTTGATGACTTCAGTGTTATTGCCGACCAGCCAATCCGCTACAAGGGCGATGGCTCGGCACCGAGCCCGTTCGACTACTTTCTGGCTTCATCAGCGCTGTGCGCCGCCTATTTTGTGAAGGTGTACTGTGTCGCCCGCGATATTCCTACCGAAGGCATTCGCCTGTCGCAAAACAACATAGTCGACCCGGAAAACCGTTATAACCAGATCTTCAAGATTCAGGTGGAACTGCCGGACACCATCTCTGACAAAGACCGTGAAGGCATACTGCGTTCCATCGACCGCTGCACTGTGAAGAAAGTGGTTCAGACCGGCCCCGAGTTCCAGTTGGAAACCGTGGATAACCTGGATCAGGACGCCCAGGCGATGCTGATGCTTAAGCCGGATGACAGCCACAGCACCTTTATTCTGGGTAAGGATCTGCCGCTGGAGCAGACCATAGCCAACATGACCAACACCTTGGCCGAACTGGGGATGAAGATAGAGATCTCCTCCTGGCGTAACCTGGTGCCCAACGTCTGGTCGCTGCATATCCGTGACGCCGCTTCGCCCAAGTGTTTTACCAACGGCAAGGGCGCAACCAAAGAGAGCGCGCTCTGCTCGGCTCTGGGCGAGTTTATCGAGCGTCTCAGCTGCAACTTCTTCTACAACGACCAGTATTTCGGCCCTGAGATCGCCAACGCCGAATTTGTTCACTATCCCAATGAGAAGTGGTTCCAGCCCGGCCCCAACGATGAGCTGCCACCCGGGATCCTCGATGACTATTGCCTGGAAATCTACAACCCGGATGGTGAGCTCTGCGGCTCCAACCTTATCGACACCAACTCGGGCAATGTCGAGCGCGGCATCTGCGCCATTCCTTATGTGCGTCAGTCCGATGGCGAGACTGTGTATTTCCCCTCCAACCTGATTGAAAACCTGTATCTCAGTAACGGCATGAGCGCAGGTAACAACCTGGATGAGGCCAAGGTGCAGTGTCTGTCCGAGATTTTCGAGCGGGCGGTGAAGCGCCGCATCATAGAAGAGGAGCTGGTTCTGCCTGAGGTGCCGAAAGCCGTGCTGGCCAAGTATCCTTCGATAGTGGCCGGCATAGAGGCGCTGGAGGCGCAGGGCTTTCCGCTGGTGATCAAGGATGCCTCCCTCGGTGGCCAGTTCCCCGTCATGTGTGTGACCCTGATGAACCCCCGCACCGGCGGCGTGTTTGCTTCCTTTGGCGCTCACCCCAGTTTTGAGGTGGCGCTGGAGCGCAGCCTCACTGAACTGCTGCAGGGCCGCAGTTTCGAGGGCCTAAACGATGTGCAAAAGCCTACTTTCAACAGCATGGCGGTGCAGGAGCCGGAGAACTTTGTTGAACACTTTATCGATTCCAGCGGGGTGATCTCCTGGCGCTTCTTCAGTAGCAAGCCGGACTATGAGTTTGTCGAATGGGACTTCTCCGGCAGCAACGCCGAAGAGAGCCAGAGCCTGTTCGGGATTCTTGAAGAGATGGGCAAAGAGGTCTACATCGCCGAGTTTACCGAGATAGGCAACGCCTGCCGGATCCTGGTGCCAGACTTCTCCGAGGTGTATCCGGTATCGGATCTGATTTGGGACAACACCAACAAGGCGCTGGACTACCGAGAAGATATTCTTAACCTGCATCGCCTCAGCGACAGCCAACTGCAAAGCCTGTCCGAGCGCCTCGAAGACAGCCAATTGGATATCTACACGGATATCATCACCCTGATAGGCATAGAGTTTGATGAAAACACCGTCTGGGGCCAACTGACGATACTCGAACTTAGACTGCTGATCTGTCTGGCCATAGGTGAACTGGAAGAAGCGCTGGAGCTGACCGAAACCTTCCTGCAGTACAACAACAATACCGTCGCTCGCGGCCTCTTCTATCAATGCTTGCAGGCGGTGTTGGAGATCAGCCTGGACGATGAACTCGAGCTGGATGACTACCGGTACAACTTAGGACGCATGTTCGGCCAGGAAACCCTGGATGCCGCCATTGGTTCGGTCAATGGCACAGTGCGCTTCTACGGCCTGACCCCAACCAATATGCAGCTCGAAGGCCTGGAAAAACATCAGCGGCTGATCGAAAGCTATAAGAAGCTGCATGCTGCAAGGGCTAAGCTGGCCACCAAGAAGTAGTTTAAGTTCAAGGGGCGTGTGTGCCCCTTGATAATCCTTATTTGCAACAATGGCTTTCGGCGACCCCGAGGGGGAGTCGGTGCAATTCTTCATCCCAAAGTGTCGTATTCAGCTGCAGATATACGCCTAATTCCAGGCACAGGCGGGACTGTGACCTTCCGAGCCAGGGATGGCGAGGCAGAGCTTACAAGGATGTACTCGCAGCGAGTCACAGGATCGCCTGTGCGAGAGCACACCGCAGGTGATTGGCTGCAATTTTGCGAGCAGCTAAGACCAAGTTTATTGGTGAGTTTTGGCTTAAAGCCATGATAGCCGCTGTGCCAGCGGCCTCAAGTCGTGGGGCTTCGCCCCACACCCGAGGAAAGGGGGCTGTATCGACTCGCCCCCTTTCCAAAC
>NZ_JAPEHY010000060.1:0-10867 GCF_028823715.1 Shewanella sp. K8 | reverse complement strand
TTGATGATTTGTTCTTCGGTGTAACGTTTCTTCATGTTGAGATCTCCATTGGCTCCAGTGTATTGGAAATCTCATCAATGTCATGGTCTTAAATTCGGGGGAAAGGTCACTCACGGTTTGGCAGCACTCCCGAAGGTCAGTGACGTTGGCAGTTCAATTTCCAAGTAACAAAAAAGGGCCATCCTTACGGATAGCCCTCAGGGGTTAATTGGCAGATAAGCTTACTTATAAAAAGCTTCTACTGTGCCTTTGATGGTCATCAGCAGGGGCTGGCCGCGGCGGTCGAGCGCTTTGTGAGAGGCGACTTTAATCCAGCCTTCGCTGATGCAGTATTCTTCCACGTCATTGCGCTCTTTGCCATTAATGCGAATGCCCACATCGAACTCAAACACTTCGGCCACATGGTGTGGGCTGCGTGGGTTGATAGAAAGGCGATCCGGCAGAGCGGGTGGTACTTTGGTATCGGTCATAATCTTCATCTTGGGTAAATAAAACTCGCGATATTGTAGGCAATCCCCCAATCTGGCTCAATAGCGGCGAATGGCTTTATCCACACGGTTTGTGCCCTTTTTTATCAATCCAATCAGCCAATTTGGTTGTTTGACCATGGGCTAAACTTTATCTGACTCGATTGCACGCCCGTTGATATGTGAATCAATAGGGTCTCGTTCCAAACAGTTAACGGCGTATGCGACGAGCCGGCAGCTGAAGTTGTTCTATTAGCCGAATACCTCATCCCCAAATCCAATAGAAATAGTACTCGGGAAAGCCCCAAGAAAAATCGGCGCAAAGCCAAAGCCTGCGCCGATTTCATGGGGTGGATTATCCCCTCTATTACTTGTTTACATCAGCCGTCAACGACTACTGCAAATCGAATCTATCCAGCTCCATCACCTTGCTCCAGGCTTTGGCAAAGTCCTCAACGAAGCGGGTCTTGCCATCGTCTGCGGCATACACTTCAGCGACGGCTCTGAGTTCTGAATGGGAACCAAACACCAAGTCGACAGGCGTAGCCGTCCATTTGAGTTTGCCGGACTGACGATCAAGACCCTGATAGAGACCTGGCTCTTTGCCCTTTTCCCAACGAGTGGACATATCCAGCAGGTTAACGAAGAAATCGTTGCTGAGCTTGCCAGGGCTTTGGGTGAACACCCCATGTTTGCTGCCACCGCTGTTGGCATTCAGCACTCTGAGACCGCCGACCAATACCGTCATTTCAGGAACCGTCAGGTTAAGGAAGTTCGCCTTTTCAATCAGTGCTTCGGCCGGTGATGCCGGGCTTTGTTCACTGAAATAGTTTCTGAAGCCATCGGCCTTGGGCTCCAGCACGGCAAAGGAATTTACATCTGTTTGGGCCTGAGTCGCGTCCATCCGCCCGGGATGGAAGGCAACATTGACTTTAACCCCGGCATCGGCCGCGGCTTTTTCTATGGCAGCACTGCCGCCCAAGACAATGAGATCGGCCAGCGACACCTTTTTACCGCCCTTGGCTTTCTTGTTGAAATCCTTTTGGATTTTCTCAAGCTTGCCAATAACTTTCGCCAATGCCTTGGGGTCATTTGCCGCCCAATCGCTCTGGGGCTTCAGGGCGATTCTGGCACCATTGGCGCCGCCACGCATATCTGTGCCACGGAAAGATGACGCCGCGGCCCAAGCCGTTTTCACCAGTTCAGGCACGCTGAGGCCTGAATCCAAAATGACCGCTTTCAGCTGTTTGGTATCGGCCGCGTCGATCAAAACATGATCGACCGCTGGGATAGGGTCTTGCCAGATCAGATCTTCAGAAGGCGCATCTTTGCCCAGGTAGCGGGTTTTCGGCCCCATATCTCTGTGGGTCAACTTGAACCAGGCCTTGGCGAAGGCCAGCTCAAACTCGGCCGGGTTGTTGAGGAAACGGGTCGTGATTTCGCGGTAAATCGGGTCTTCCTTTAGCGCGATATCACTGGTGAACATGATGGGAGCATGACGCTTGTCGGGGATATGGGCGTCAGGCACCAAATTGGCGGCCTTGCCATCGGCAGGGATCCACTGAATGTGGCCGGCCGGGCTCTTGGTTTGAACCCAATCGAAGGTGTAGAGCCAGGTTAAGTATTCCATGGTCCACTTGGTGGGGTTGGAAGACCAGGCACCTTCAAGGCCGCTGGAAACCGTATCTTCCGAGTGACCTTTACCACAGCGGTTTTTCCAGCCAAGGCCCTGCTCCTCTATTCCGGCGGCAGCGGGTTCTGCGCCGACACACTTGGCTGGGTCATGGGCGCCGTGGGCCTTACCGAAGGTGTGACCACCGGCGATCAGCGCCACGGTTTCTTCATCATTCATGGCCATACGGCCAAAGGTATCGCGGATCTCCCGGGCGGATGCCAAGGGATCGGGCACGCCGTTGGGCCCCTCAGGGTTCACATAAATGAGCCCCATCTGGGTGGCTCCCAAGGGTTTTGCCAACTCACCCTTTTCATTGCGGCGTTTATTATCGAGCCACTGTTTTTCGGCGCCCCAGTTAACCTTTTCGGCTTCCCAGTCATCAGTGCGGCCACCGGCAAACCCGAAGGTTTTAAAGCCCATGGACTCCAGGGATACGTTACCGGCCAGTACCATGAGGTCAGCCCAGGAGATCTGGCTGCCATACTTTTGTTTGATTGGCCAAAGTAGGCGGCGAGCCTTGTCGAGACTGACGTTATCAGGCCAACTGTTGAGAGGTTCAAAACGTTGCTGACCACCACTGGCACCGCCGCGACCGTCAAAGATGCGATAAACACCGGCACTGTGCCAGGCCATACGGATAAAGAAAGGGCCATAGTGACCATAATCGGCGGGCCACCAATCCTGGGAAGTGGTCAACGTAGTTTTGATGTCGGCTTTGACGGCGTCCAAATCCAAAGAGGAAAAGGCCTTGGCATAGTCATAATCGGCGCCGTAGGGATTGGATTCAGCGCCGTGCTGGCGCAGTGGCGATAGATCCAGTTGCTGCGGCCACCAGTAGGCGTTGGTTGTTGCGGCCTGAGGCTGAACAGCCGATTGCGACTGCGCCGCTTGGGTAGCGGCTGCGCCAAAAACCATAGCAACAGACAGCGCCACCGCGGTCAGAGATGGATACTTGATTTCATGTTGGAAGTCCTCTTCCTTGGTGAAGGGCGTGGGATAAGCCACTTTCCCGATTCAAGTGCCGCGAATGCCGGCGCCTTTGGTTAGCGCGCCTTAACAAACGGGCACAGTTAAACAGCGGCGAATACGGCCTGCCGCTGTTCACTCCAAGGTAGTGAGGAAACTTATTCGCGACTAACGATTAAATCAGATTGTCGTAATCTAAAAAGAAGTATCAACTAATTTAGGGAGTGGTGTTCTGTAGTTACCCAACTATCTCCGGTGCATTCCTAACCCGGTGAGATTGACACCATTTCAGCCAGCTCAAAAACACAAACCTGCTATTAAGCCATTCTGCTTAACCATTCTCTAAGCCATTCTCTAAGCCAAAGATTGGAAGTCAGTAATTGCTATCAAATATTCGTTTTCAACCCCATTTTTGAGCGCAAAAGGCCTTGGCCTGTCTGTCTTTGGCAGAGAGTAATGGCTCACCCAGTGCGGTATTCAGCGGCCAGTCTATCGCTAAATCGGCATCATTCCAGACAATGGCTCCTTCATCGCCGGGCTGATAATAATCGCTGCACTTGTATATCACCTCGGCCGGTCCCTTGGTCACATAAAAACCATGGGCAAACCCCGGTGGTATCCACAGCTGACAGCGATTTTGTGCCGATAAATACAAACCGTGCCACTGCCCAAAGGTGGGAGACTGGGGACGAATATCGACGGCGACATCGTAGATCTCACCGCTGATAACCCGAATCAACTTGCCCTGGGGGTATTGGCACTGAAAATGAAGCCCCCTAAGCACTCCCGCGCCAGAGCAACTGTGATTTTCCTGCACTAAAGTGACAGCAGCCTGACCGGAATCCATCAAGGCTTTTTCAAAACCGGAGGCTCGAAAGCACTCCATAAAATAGCCCCGGGTATCGCTGAAGATCTCGGGCGTAAACAATATCAGGCCGGATAAAGGGAGAGATTGAGCTTTCATCAAGAGACACAAAAAACGGTAATTGGAGGGATTGTAGCAGGAGTCGCAGCCATAGCACGATAGCCTTTCCATTGCATTGCGTAAACAAGCCGGTTACGTGACTGAATATGCTCTGAACCGTAACCCAGATGGTGTGACAAAAGCCTTACTCCCGCCAAAACAGCTGTGCTAGCCTGAAGGCCAACTTAGGTAACTTAAGGGAATAAACCATGAACAAGTCCACTATTTTTGCGTTATTGATGACGAGTGGTATGGCACTTGGCTTGGCGGCTTGCCAAGATCAGGAGACACAATCTCCAGCCACTAACGGCCAAACAGAAACGGCTACAGCCCCCGCTGAGCAAACAGCGCAAGTACCAATGGGTGATACCAGCCAAAATGCGCTGGATTGGGAAGGAAGTTATAAAGGGCTGCTGCCCTGTGCAGATTGCTCAGGAATAGAAACCATGCTGACGCTCAAGGGAGACAACAGCTATCGCCTGCAGCAAGTGTATCAAGGTAAGGACGAGAGCATATTCAGCGAAAGCGGCAAGTTCACCTGGGATGCCAGCGGCGGCAAAATCACCCTCGAGGATGGCAGTAAATATCTGGTAGGGGAAAATCAGCTCTTTATGCTGGATAGAGAAGGCAACCGCATCACCGGCAGCCTGGCGGATAACTACAGGTTGAGTAAAGAACAGTAATTGGCACAGTGTAAAGCCGCATAGTTAAGCTAATACGGCCAAGTCAAGTCATAGTGCGCTTCAGATCTGAAGCGCACTATGACTCTTTTATCAATAAAAGGCTTTATACCAATCAGCAAAAGCCTTCACCCCTTCACTGATCCCAACTTGTGGTTTGTAAGCCACAGCTTTAAATAAATCTTCGGTATCTGCCCAAGTGGCCTGGACATCACCATCTTGCATAGGCAGCATAATTTTTTCAGCCTTTTGCCCGAGTGCTGCTTCAAGCTCGCTGATGAAGTCCAATAAACGAACCGGACTGCCATTGCCTATGTTGTACACGCGATATGGAGCACTGCTTGTTGCCGGAGTGCCCTGCTCTACCGTCCAATCACTTTGTGTCTTTGGCACTTTATCGGCCACTCTGATAATGCCTTCGACAATATCATCAATAAAGGTGAAGTCGCGGCTCATATCCCCCTGATTAAACACCTTGATTGGCCTGCCAGAGGTAATGGCATCGGCAAACAGCATAGGTGCCATATCCGGGCGCCCCCATGGGCCATAGACGGTGAAAAACCTCAGTCCCGTTGTGGGCAAGCCATATAGGTGCGCATAGCTATGAGCCATCATCTCATTGGCTTTTTTGGTCGCCGCATAAAAAGAAACTGGATGATCAACCGAATCCGTTGTCGCAAACGGCATCTTCTTGTTGAGGCCATAAACAGAGCTGGAAGAGGCGTACACCAAATGCTCTATGCCATGATGGCGACAACCTTCCAACACAGTAAGAGTGCCGACAAGATTACTGTCTGCATAAGCATAGGGATTTTCAATCGAATAACGGACGCCGGCTTGGGCACCCAAGTGGATAACGCGTTTGAAACCACCTTTGGCAAAGAGTTCAGCCATGGCTTCCCTGTCGGCAAGATCAAGCTTTTGGAATTGGAAATGGTTAAAATCAGCCAGTTTTTGCAATCTGGCCTGTTTTAAACCGACATCGTAGTAATCATTGAGATTGTCGATACCAACAACTTCGCACCCTGCCTCACAAAGCCGTTCGCAAACTCGGGCGCCGATAAAGCCGGCTGCGCCGGTAACCAGATATTTCATTTTGTTGGTCTCATTCAACTTGCAGCCCTTCTGCGGCGTCTTCAGTCATTTCCAAACAGATCCCGGGTATAGACTTTATCGGCCACATCTTTTAGCTCATCGACCATACGATTGGAAATAATCACATCAGAGATCTGCTTAAACTCAGTAAAGTCGCTTATCACCCGTGAGCGGAAAAACTCATTCTCCTCAAGTACCGGCTCGTAAACCACCACTTCTATCCCTTTGGCTTTAATCCGCTTCATCACGCCTTGCACTGCAGAAGCGCGGAAGTTATCTGAGCCAGACTTCATTATCAGCCGATATACCCCAACCACTTTGGGCTTTCTGGCAATAATAGAGTCCGCAATAAAGTCCTTACGAGTTCTATTGGCATCCACTATGGCCGCAATCAGATTGTTGGGAACCTGGTTGTAATTGGCAAGCAGTTGCTTGGTATCTTTCGGTAAACAGTAGCCACCATAACCGAATGATGGGTTGTTATAGTGACTCCCAATCCTGGGGTCCAAACACACACCATCGATTATCTGCCGGGTATCCAGCCCATGGGTTTCAGCGTAAGTATCCAGCTCATTAAAATAAGCCACACGCATGGCCAAGTATGTGTTGGCAAATAGCTTAATGGCTTCGGCTTCTGTGCTGCCGGTAAAAAGTACCGGAATATCGGGCTTTAGCGCGGCTTCAGCTAGCAGATGAGCAAAGCGCTCTGCCCGCTCAGAACGTTCGCCGACAATGATCCTCGAAGGATAGAGGTTATCGTATAAGGCTTTGCCTTCTCTCAAAAACTCAGGTGAGAATATGATATTGGCCGAGTTGTACTTCTCACGTAATGCTCTGGTGAAACCAACTGGCACAGTTGACTTAATTACAATGCAAGCAGAGGGATTTACGGCGACAATGTCCCGCGTCACCTCATCGACGGTGCTGGTATCGAAGTAGTTAGTCTTGGGGTCGTAATCCGTTGGTGTTGCAATGATGACATAATCTGCACCGCGATAGACTTCTTTGTCCGTTGTGGCAGTTAACTGCAACTTATTGCTCACCAAGTGCTGTTCAATAAGCTCATCGGCGATGGGCGAGTGCCCGGCATTGACCATTGCCACCCTCTTCGAGGAGACATCCAACGCCCACACCTGGTTATGTTGTGCCAACAACACCGCATTTGACAAGCCCACATAACCCGTACCAACAACCACTATCTCCATTTTATTCCCCAATGGCTTATGCTGTACGCAATTTTGGTAAATAAAAAACGAGCACAGCACGCTTAGATAACGTACATTATGTACCCGTTCTTGGTGAAACTCATTTACATCAGCTCACATCACTAGGAAGCGATGATAGGAACTACATTTGAATTTTGTGCTTTGTGCTTACTCAGCCAAACCAAATCACAAATACCGTCTGAAGGGTTAAATCCAGTTGGTGCTTTGAGCAACAAATCTCGAATCGCCTCGTGGTCAAAGTCATGACATGCCTTATCCAATCTATCAAGAATTGGCTTGAGCTCATCCCAGGTTAAAAATACCTCATTGGCAGTCATTATTCGTTCGTGCCCTGTACCTTCAACATTGTCGCCAATGAGGAGTTCTTCGTAGAGCTTTTCCCCTGGTCGAAGACCAGAAAAAAGTATTTCAATGTCACCGCCTGGATTGTGCTCATCTTTAACCTCAAAGCCACTTAAACGAACCATCTTTCTGGCGAGATCAACAATCTTGACGGATTTCCCCATGTCCAATACGAAAACATCACCGCCTTTACCCATAGCGCCAGCTTGGATAACCAATTGAGAGGCTTCCGGTATTGTCATGAAAAAACGTGTTATCTCCGCATGAGTAACGGTAACCGGACCACCATTTGCTATCTGCTTTCGGAATAATGGAACAACCGAGCCACTAGAGCCCAATACATTACCAAAACGCACCATGCAAAAACGTGTCGAGCTATCTTTATGGGATAGGGCTTGCAAAGCCAGTTCAGCCATTCGTTTAGTCGTGCCCATTACATTGGTAGGACGAACCGCCTTATCAGTTGAAATAAGGACAAAAGTTTCTACGCCCGCAGCAATAGCCGCTTGTGCCGTATATAAGGTTCCAAATACATTATTACGCACACCTTCAACCACATTATGTTCGACTAAGGGAACATGTTTGTAGGCTGCAGCGTGATAAACAGTTTGTACTTTAAAGGCTTCCATTACAGCTTGGACCCTATTCAGACGCTGAACAGAACCCAAAACTGGATAGATATCAACTGTCAATCCGAGTTCTTTTTTAGTCGCCAACAGTTCCCTTTCTATAGAATAAAGTCCAAATTCTGAAAGTTCAAAAAGAACCAATTTTGATGGCGACTGCCGTAAAATTTGCCTACAAAGCTCAGAACCAATTGAGCCTCCGGCTCCGGTTACCATCACTACTTTTCCCGATATATTGGCTGCCATTAAGTCTGCTCTGGGAGCAACTGGGTCACGTCCCAAGAGATCTTCAATTTCAACTTCTTTAACATCGGTAAATAACTTATCCCCACTAACCAAATCGGCCATAGCAGGCAAAGTTAAGACTTTAACGCTTAGTTGCTCGAGTGATTGAATAATCTCTTGCCGCCTAGCTCTGCTAGCACTTGGAAGCGCGAGTAAAACTTTTGATGCCTGCTTTTGTTTAATTAACTTTCTAAGAATTGATGGTGAATGAACATATAACCCTTGCATATTAATGCCGTGTAAGGAGGTATCATCGTCAACAAAAGCTACAGGGTGATATTCGTGGCTTTGAGCCAAAGCGATCGCGGTTTGGCGCCCACTGACACCCGCCCCATAAATAATCACCGGCTCACCACGACGATTGAGACCACTACCGACCATGGAGCGCATTAAGGCTCTTGCACCGCCAACAAAGACTAAGGCAAATGAAGCGTAAATAAAAGGCACGGTTCTTGGCAAATCAACACTGAGGAAATAAGCGAGAGTAACCATAGCAAGCGTGCTCAATATCACGCCAGCCACTATTGCCGTCATCGCTTGGCTCCCCAAATATCTAAGCACCGCTCGATAAAGACCGAGTCGAATAAAAGCCAGAATACTTACCGGGCACACCAATGCGATTAACAACCAGTACTGTCCCTTAGATACGATGGCAACAGAGTCCAGTCGAACGAAGAGTGCAAACCAAAATGCCAAGATAAGAAAAACTGAATCAACAGCGACACTCACAATACGCTTATGAGGCCGCTTAAGTGAGAATAAAAACTGAAAAAAGTCCATTTCAACACCTTGGTTTAATGTTAAAAAGGGCCCTATGACCCCATCGATAAGGCAAAAACTTCACTTAGAAGCCAAGGATAATACTTCATCCAACACTTTGCAGGCTTTACTCATCTCATCCTTGGCCAATGTTGGATGAACCAACATCATAATACTGGTTTCGCCGAGAAGTCTGGCGTTTTCAAGTCTTACAGCTGGTCGCCATGGCGTATTATCAAATGCCTTTTCCAGGTAAACCTCTGCGCAGCTACCTTGCATACATGGTACGCCTTTCTCAACCACCGCATTTACAATGCGATCACGATCCCACCCTAGGTTCAACTTTTCAGGGCGAACGAAAAAGTAGTGTTTATATTCTGCATGTTCAATATAATCGGGTACTTCTACCACGCGAATGCAAGCAAAACCTTTAACAACATCATCCAACATTTTACCGTGCGACTGTCTATTAGTTGTCCACTGTTCCATACGAGTAAGTTGAATTCGACCAAGAACAGCTTGTATCTCAGTCATACGCCAGTTAGTACCAAAGCTTTCATGCAACCATCTAAACCCTGGCTGGTGTTGCGCGTTATAAACAGCATCGTAGCTTTTACCATGATCTTTATAACTCCACATTTTGGCCCAAAGCTCTTTTGAGTTTGTGGTGACCATACCACCTTCGCCTCCTGTAGTCATAATCTTGTCTTGGCAAAAGCTCCAAGCACCGATGTGACCAATAGTCCCCACACTGTGACCTTTGTATTTTGCACCATGCGCCTGGGCACAATCTTCAATAACATAAAAGCCATGTTTTTCTGAAAGTGCCATAATGGCATCCATTTCAGCAGGCATGCCCCCCAAGTGCACTACAATCACAGCTTTAGTCTTGGGCGTTAATACCGCTTCGATTGACTCTGCCGTAATGGCTTGACTATTAAGATCCACATCTGCAAACACAGGGTTAGCACCAGCAGTAACAATAGATGATGCCGAAGCAAGAAAGGTTCTAGGCGTCGTAATGACCTCATCCCCCTCCCCAACACTCAATGCTTTAAGCGCCACGTCCAGCGCGAGAGTCCCGTTGCCAAGCGCAACCGCATATTCACACCCAACCCAAGCAGCGAATTCTTTTTCGAATTCACGGCACTCGCAACCCGTCCAGTAGTTCACTTTATTTGAAAGTAGTACACGACTAACTGCATCAGCTTCTTCTTGAGTGAAAGAAGGCCATGGAGAAAATGAAGTATTAAGCACGATATCACCTGAAACTATATTAAAAATTAGCCAGCAATAGGTTTTGCTGGAGAACCAACTACGATTTGAAGCTCTGGAATATTATTAATAACTGTGGAACCAGCACCAACAGTTACATCATCTCCAATTTCAACTCTCTGTTTTACTTGACTTCCAATTCCAATCCAACTTCTTTTGCCGACGAATACCGCTCCCGCGAGATTAGCTCCTGGGCTTATATGAACTCCGTCAGCTAGATTACTATCATGATCAACGGTAGCAGAGGTGTTTATAATGCACGCACAACCTACCGTCGCGAAGGGATTTACCACAGCATTAGCCATTACTACAGTACCTATCCCTAGACTAGCATAACGACTTACACTGGCAGAAGGATGTACTAGCACCCCAAAGCACGCTCCGCTTAAAAGCAATTTATTTTGAATCTTTAATCGAGCACGATTGTCGCCGATAGCGATAACTGTTAATAAGTAATTTTTGGCTGTAGACAAAAGAGAATCATAACAACCTACAACGGGCCAGTGC